>NZ_JADEWP010000032.1:0-17403 GCF_015207535.1 Cyanobium sp. LEGE 06143
GGTGTGACGGGGGGTGGCACCTGTGGGGCAGAAGCCCTGCGGCGATGCCATGCCCTTTGTCACCCCTTCGGAAAGACTTGGCGAGTTGCCTACGATGAATCCACTGAAGGCAGCAGAGACTGTGCGTACGTTCTCCGCCGTGATCGAGCGCTGCGCGGACACGGGCCTGCTTGTGGGCTACGTCCCGGGCTTCCCCGGCGCCCACACCCAGGGGGAGACCCTTGATGAGCTGCAGGCCAACCTCCAGGAGGTGATCGCCATGCTCCTGGAGGACGGCGAGCCTGCCCTGGAAAGCGACTTCGTGGGCCTGCAGCAGATCGTGGTGCCGGCCTGAACGTGGGCTCAACCCCCGTCCTCAAGTCCTCTGAGGTGGCGGACATTCTTCGGAAGCTGGGCTTCGATGTGGTTCGCCAACGCGGCTCCCATCTGCAGTTTCGTGATCCTCGAGGACGCTGCACCACAGTTCCTGTCCACAGGGGACGTGATATCTCTCCTCCGCTGCTTCGTCAGATCGCCAAGGACATCGGCATGACCCTGGAGCAGTTCCTCAGCCACCGCTGAGCACCGAATCGGTGATGTGGCGCAGGCGGCGCAGTTCATGGGTGAGCGGCGGATCTCAGGCGAGTTGCAGCAACCAGGCTTTGAGGGCCTTCTCCAGACACTGCTGCGCGGCCCAGCCCCAGCTGGCTTCCTCCACCTCTGGATCCAGCAGACGGCGGGCCATCCTGAGGTCGCGGCGGGCGATGCGCAGCAGCCGCAGCGCTTCAGGCCTTGCCATCGAGCAGAACGCCCTCTCGTAGGGCCTCATACACCAGGGAGCCTGGCTCCTTGGCTCGGCGGGCCACTTCGCTGCTCGAGTGGAGCACCAGGTCGACCGACAGATCCGGCTGCGCCACGGCACCCCAGAGGTCAGCGAGCAGCGCAAAGCGGTCGCGCTGCGCCAGCCAGGCATCAGGCACGGTGATCAGCAGGTCCACATCGGAGTCGGCCCGGCCATCACCGCGGGCCCTCGATCCGTAGCCGCAGGCTTCTCCGCAGGAGTACAGACGCACATCAGCAGCAGGGATCAGCTGGCGAATGCCGGCAACCATGCCCGCCAGCCTCGGCTCGATCGGTTTGGAGGCTGTGGTGGCCGTCATGACTCCATTCTGACGACGACTGGCTTCGCCCGGAAGCAGGCTCACCATCGTTGCGGTTTGGATGAACGCGCGCAGGCGCAGGAAGGCGGCAGAGGGGCTGGAGGCCATGGAGTGATGCTGGCGGCTGCCGGCCACCAGGGCCCGGTTTGGTTTTGGGCGGCCCGTCAGGAAGGAGCCCCTGCTGGGATCGCTTCTGGCGTGATCGCGTGGCGGATGCAGCAACCCGGCGCCGGGCGTGGTTGTGTCGTCCTCGTCCCTTTGCCCAGTCAGGGGCGGCATCCCGCTCACCGCCGCAAGACTGGTGCCATTGGAGGGTGCTATGCAGGAAATCCTTTTCGTTGTCGAGGAAGCGGAGGATGGCTCCTACCGGGCCAGCGCAGCTGCCGCCGCGATCCACACCGAGGCCGACACCCTTGATGCGACTCCATCTCGGGAGCCCGGGACTACTGGCTTAGAAACGCCTCCACGCTGATACCGGCCTGCCGCAGAATCGCCCCGAAGGTGTCCTCCGGCCTGTTCCCAGGAAGGCCAGATCCAGCAAGATGATCACCCCGATGCTGATCAAGACACCGCAAGGAACGCCCCCTTCTTGCTCGTCTCGTCTTGCTCGTCTCGCAGGGGTGGACGTTCAGCGCCTATCCCACGCCACCGGGGCCGAGCGAGCGCAGCATGGCCCAGAGGCTGCCGCCGGCTTCGGGGCGCTCCACGCCACGGTTCAGAAACCACATGGCGCCAGCCATGGCGTTGAGCCCCAGCACGGCCAGCCACACTGTCCATCCTTCCGGCAGCTTCATGGCCTTCTGTTCTGGCAACGGCACCCATCATCTCCGGTGGGGCTGACATGCCCCCCTTGGCTGGTCCAGCTCMGCGATGCGCGGCAGCCATCCAGCCAGGCTGAAGTTCCACCAGGCTGGCTACGGACCCCAGCCCCGCCCGATCCGATGGTCAGCCCGCCTACCCCCTCCGGCCTGGGACCTGACGGCGAGGTGTGGTGGATCCCTGCCCTCGATTGCGCCACGGAGGAACTGGAGATTCGCCAGGCCCTCAGCGATGTGGCCGGCATTGTTGAGCTGCGCTTCCAGCTGGCCAGCCACAGCCTGCTGATCCGCGCCGATGCGGCCGCCCTGGCCCAGGCGGAGCTGCTCCTGCAGCGCCTCGGCTACCCGCCCCAGCGGCTGGAGGGCACTGCGGCGTCCACGCCCCGGGCCGCTCCGGTGCCCTGGGCCAGGATGCTTCTGGCCCTGCTGCTCGCTGCCGCCGCCGAGGCCGTGAATGTGCTGGTGCCGGGCTCCGTGGCGCAGCAGGCCCTGGTGCTGGGGCTGTCGGCGAGTGCCATTGGCCTGGCAGGACTGGCGGTGTACCTCAAGGGACTGGCTGCCCTGCGCCAGGGGCGGCTCAACATCAACGCCCTGATGGCTGTGGCGGTGAGCGGGGCCTTCCTGATCGGTCACTGGCCGGAAGCCGGCATGGTGATGGCCCTCTACGCCCTGGCCGAGGCGCTGGAGGCCCAGGCGGCAGACCGTGCCCGCCAGGCCATCGGCAACCTGATGCAGCTGGCCCCCGAGCTGGCCACGGTGGAGTTGCGGCCTGGGGAGTGGGCCCGCACCGAAGTGGGCCACGTGGTGGTGGGGCAACGGCTGCGGGTGGAGCCTGGCGAGCGGATTCCCCTCGACGGGGTGGTGCTCAGCGGCCGCAGTGCCGTGAACCAGGCCCCGGTGACCGGCGAGAGCCTGCCGGTGGACAAGGCCGGCGGTGATGCGGTGTTTGCCGGCACTTTGAACACCGACGGCGCCCTGGAGATCCGCTCCACCTGCACGGCGGCCACCAGCACCCTGGCCCGGATCATTCACGCGGTGGAGGAGGCCCAGGCCTCACGGGCGCCCATCCAGCGCTTTGTGGATCGCTTCGCGGCGCGCTACACGCCTGTGGTGTTTCTGCTGGCGCTCTTGGTGGCCCTGCTGAGCCCGGGGCTGCTGGGGCTCACACCGCTCGAGGCGGTGTACCGGGCCCTGGTGCTACTGGTGATCGCCTGTCCCTGTGCCCTGGTGATCGCTACCCCGGTCACCCTGGTGAGTGGACTCACCGCCGCCGCCCGACGCGGCATCGTGATCAAGGGCGGCCTCCACCTGGAGCAGGCCCGCAACCTGCGCGTGCTGGCCTTCGACAAGACCGGCACCCTCACCACCGGCCGGCCCAGGCTGGAGGCCTTCGAGGTGATCGACAGCCGCATCCCTGCCGGCCAGCTGCGCCAGTGGGCCGCCTCCCTCGCCTGCCGTTCGGACCACCCCATCTCCCGCGCCATCGCGGCGGGGCTGGATGCGGAGCGGCTGCCGGTGGAGGAGCTGAGCGCCAGCGGCGGCCGTGGTCTGAGCGGCCTGGTGGAGGGTCGGCCCCTGTGGCTCGCCAGCCACCGCTGGATTCAGGAGCTGGGTCTGGACACCCCGGAGCTCAGCGAGAGGATCAGGCAGCAGCAGCAGCGGGCCCGCAGCGTCAGCCTGTTGGCCGACGCCCAGGGCGTGCTGGCTCTCTGCGGCTCGGCCGATCCGCTTCGCCCCAGCGCCGCCAGGGCCGTGGAGCGCCTGAAGCACCTCGGCCTCAACCTGGTGATGCTCAGTGGCGACAACGCCCTCACGGCCGAGCTGGTCGGCCGGCAGGCCGGCATCGAGCGGGTTCACAGCGGCCTGCTGCCGGAGCAGAAGCTGGAGCTGGTGCTCGCTCTGCAGCAGGAGGGACCCACCGGCATGGTGGGCGATGGCATCAATGACGCGCCCGCCCTGGCCGGGGCGACGGTGGGCTTTGCCATGGGCGCCGCCGGCAGTGACACCGCCATGGACACCGCCGATGTGGTGGTGATGGACGACGACCCGAACCGTCTGGCCGACACCATCCTTCTGTCGCGGCAGACCTGGCGGGTGCTCTGGCAGAACATCGGCCTTGCCCTCGGCATCAAGGCGGCCTTTCTGCTGCTCACCCTCACGGGCAGCGCCACCATGTGGCAGGCCGTTGTTGCCGACATGGGCACCAGCCTGCTGGTGATCGCCAACGGCCTGCGCCTGCTGCGTCAGCGCTGGGCCTGAGCCACGCCAGCCTGAATCTCGCCAGAGGGATCCAATCGGGATATGGGCTCACCGGCTGACTGCCAGCCGGCAAAGCTGGGCGGGAATCCCCTGACCTGATCAAATCCCTGCAACTGGAGTGCCATCACTCCCATCGCTGATCGGTAGCCCGTCGAGCAATACAACACCACGGCTTGATCCGTGGGGATGAGGTCGAGGCGGTGCTCGAGATCCTTGAGAGGAATGTTGATGGCTCCTGGGATATATCCTGCCTGGTATTCAGAGGGCTGGCGCACATCAACCAGCAAGGCCTCGTCACTTCCGATCAGGCGCTTCAAGCCTGGAACTGTGCGAACAGCGTAATAGTCTCCCGGCATGGAAACGAGATAACGATCAACGGCGCTCTCCAATGTGGGCTCAGGTGGTGTGGAAGCAGCCATGGCGATCGGCTGAGCTCCCACGCCAAGCAGAACGCAGGCCATCAGGATCAGGCCAACAACCGCCGTTTCAAGTGATATCCAGATGCGCTGGTGCCAGATGGGACGGTCTTGATCATGATCGTCTTGAAACGGTTTTACTGCTCTTGCCTGGCTCGGCCACGCCGGCCCCTGGAGTTGCAGGGTGAAACTCCTGTGCACATTGCACTCGTGCATCGCCAGCCGTGAGGGAGGCAGGGAGGTTGTCGTCATCGTCAGACATGAGAACGGGATGGGCTGGAGCCGCAGGAGGCGCTGATGGACCCGCACCAGCGGGGGCTCGACCTGGCACCCAATCCTCCCATTAACACAGTAGCGTTGAACGACGTTATGTTGCGAAAGGCGTTATGGGCATTCCTGTTGCCGTGGATCGAGGGGCTGGCCGCCCGGGTCACTGCTGCTCGCCTGGGCCCTTGCTGAGGTCAGTGGCTGCAGCTGTTCTGCTTGCTCTGGTGTTGATGCTGCTGCCACTCCAGGCCACGGCAGCGGACGATCCGCTGCGCCGGAGCCTCACCGACTCCTCGGGCCATCTCTGGGGCCTGACCCTGTTTGAGCAGCCCGATCCCGCCTATCCAGCCGGCTGGCGCCTGCGCCTGAACGCCCGCTCACCCGGGCAGGCGGTGGATCACCAGCGGCCGCTGCTGCTGAGCGATGCACTCGGCGGCGCCTGGCTGCTGCCGAACCGCAGTGGGGAATTGGTGGCCCTCGGAGCGGCGGATCTCCCTGAGACCTCGGCCCAGTTCGACGCCGACGCCATGGAACCGAGGCCGAGTGAGGTGCTGCCGCTGCAGCTGCAGGTGCCGACCGATGACCGGGAGGGCGCCGTGAAGGTGATGCTGCCACCCGACGTGGTGCAGGTCCTGCATGGCCTGCCTCCGCACCGCTGACATCACTGGGCTGAAGCCATGAGCTCCACCCCCCCCCCTTGTTTCAACCAACCACACGATGCCGAGCCACCTCAACGAACGACTGCGGAAATGGGGCTTCTCCTGGGAAGGTCTGCGGAACAACCGCCATGGCGAGTGGTGGGTGCTGGCCCAGATGATCCTGATCTCCGCCCACTGGCTGCCACCAACGCCTGCCCCGGCGGCACTGGGGATTCACTGGCCGCTGGCGATGCGACTGATCGGTGGGTTCACGATCCTGACCGGCCTGTTCATCGGCGGCCAGGGAGCTCTGAACCTGGGGGACAGTCTCAGCCCGCTGCCCGAACCGATCGCCGGAGCGCCCCTGGTCACCGAAGGCGCCTACGCCCGCTGCCGCCATCCCCTGTATCAGTCGCTGCTGCTCTGTTCCCTGGGGGTGACGCTGGCTCTCGGCAGCCTGCTGCATCTGGGCCTGCTGCTGGCCTTGGCGACCGTGCTCAGCCTGAAGGCCCGTCGCGAAGAACAGCGGCTCTGTTCCATTCACGCCACCTATGCCGCCTTCATGGCATCCACCCCGGCGATCATTCCCTTTGTTCCAGGCCTCGACTGGCGCTAGCCCCTGCCTGCAGCAGCCTCCGCTGGGCCAGCGACAACGCGACACAGGCAAGGCCATAGCAAGACTATGAGCTTAGGCTCATAAAAGCATGCTGGCAGAGTTTCTTCGCCTGGCCCTGCACGGCGTTCATTCGCCTGCGCAAGTTTCCGTCGTTTGCAGTTCGCCCTCACGGCGATCTTCCACATGCTCTGGCCCGTGCTGTTCACCGGTAATCCCCTCGTATAGCCCCAGGCCCGTTTCTGGGCCAAGCTCTACATGTTCGATGTTCTCTGTTGGCCTGCCTGGGCCGCCAAGCCAGCCACCCGGAGCCTTCACCAAGCCCTATCACCTGCTGAATAGGTGATCAAAACTTGGTGGCACGCCCAGATTCAGGGCTTCGAGCTGATCGCGGCGGGCGAAGATATCGGCGGGTGTGCCCTCCAGCACCAGCCGCCCGCCCTCGATCACGAACAGCCAGTCGGCCCAGCTGTTCAGGAACTCCATGTCATGGCTGGCCACCAGGATGGTGGTGCCGCTGGCATGAATCCGCTGCAACTGCTGCAGCAACGCCCGGCCATGGCCCGGGCTCAGATAGGCGGTGGGCTCATCGAGCAGCAGCAGCTCGGGCTCGAGCACCATCACATCGGCCAGGGAGAGGCTTTTTTTCTGGCCCATGCTGAGCATGTGGGTGGGGCGCTCCAGCAAGGCCTCCAGCCCGAAGGTCTCCGCGGCCTGTTGCATCCGGCGGCGGATTTCAGCCTCCTCCAGGCCCAGATTCACCAGACCGAAGGAGAGGTCCTCCTCCACCGTGGTGGCCACCAGCTGATGTTCCGGGTTCTGAAACACCAGCCCCACCTGCTGGCGCAGGCGGCGCAGGGATCCGCGCTCGTAGCGGATTGGTGCCTCTCGCCAGCGGAGTTGGCCCTGCTGAGGGCGCAGCAGGCCATTGGCCAGCAGGAACAGGGTGGTTTTGCCGCAGCCGTTGTCGCCGATCAGGCCGCAGCGCCACCCCTCGGGCACGTCCAGGCTGAGGCCGCTGATGCACGCTTCGAGGGCGCAGGGGTAGCGGAAGCCCACCGCCTCGAAGCGCAGCAGGGTTGTTGCCGGCTTACCGCCATCGGGGGGCTGCGCTGGAGTCATCGCCCCAGCCCCAAGGACAGGGCACCGAGCAGGGCACAGCCGGCGATGGCCTCTCGCTGATGGCGCGGCGAGCCCCGGTGTCGCTCTGCAGCCAGCACCCGCAGCTCGCCGTCAAACCCCCGGGCCGCCAGGCCCATGGCGAGGCCCCGGTAGCTCGCCAGGGAGCGATGCAATAACTGGGCCACCAGCACCCCCAGACTCTTCAGTCGCTGCCTCCAGCCGCGCCTCCCGGCCCTGGCCTGCTGCGCCACCCACAGCTCGCTGGCGATGCCCATCAGGGTGAAGATGAAGCCATAGGTGAGCACCAGCAGCTCCAGCAGCAGGGGCGGCAGTCGCAGGCGCCGCAGCACAGCGATCAGCTCACTGAAGGGCGTGGTGAGCAGCACGAACATCAGACAGCTGCTGGCGGCCAGCGAGCGGCTGATCAGCAGCGCGGCCTGCCCCACCCCCTGCTGGCTCACATACAGCATCCAGCCGCCGGCCAGGGGCCGGGCCAGCTGTTGCCACACGTCCCCGCGAGCGGTGGCGGTGAAGGCGTCGAGCGGCACCGCCTGCAGCAGCAGGGCCGGCAGGCTGGCGATGGCGAACCCCAGCGGCAACAGCAGCAGCGGCAGGTAGAGCCGCGCCGGGATCGCGGCGTACACCACGATCCAGAGCGCCAGCCAGAGGCTGATCAGGCCCTGGACCAGCGGAGGTGCCACCAGCCCCAGCAGCAGCAGCACCGCCGCAAAGGCCAGCTTCTGCCCCGGGGGCAACCAGCGCAGCCGGTTGCCGTAGGCCAGGGCGTCAATCCGGTGACTCATCGCCCCTGTTCAGAGCGCGTCCTTTGTAGAGCCCGATCACGTAGCCGATCACACCGGCGCCAAGGGCCGCCTGGCTGGCGAACAGCAGGCTTTCCACCTCGCCGCTGGGCAACGCCACCACGGCGTTGAACCAGGGCCTGTAGCTGGGCTGGATCTCGCTGATGGCGTCCATGCCCTGGCCGTCGGCGCCGGAGAATTCGCCGCGCACGACCAGCACGGGCAGGGCGCTCAGGGCCACCACGGCGAGCACCAGCAGCCAGTTGCCCTGGGGGCGTTGCTTTCCAGAATCGGTCATGGGGTCAGCTCTCTTGGTGGAGCAGGCGGAGGGTCTTGAGCTCGGGCTGGCCATAGGACTGCAACCAGTTCCACACCAGCACGGTGAGCAGGCCTTCGGTGATGGCCAGGGGAATCTGGGTGATCGCGAAGATGCTGCCGAATTTCAGGAATGAGGCCATCACCCCACCGCTGGCGGCGGGGAAGGCGATCGCCAGCTGGCCAGCGGTGACCACGTAGGTGGCCAGGTCGGCGAGGGCGGCGGCGGCGAACACCGCCAGGCGCCTGTGGCCGCTGCTGCTGAAGAGCTGAAAGGCGCCCCAGGCCACGAAGGGCCCCACGATCGCCATCGAGAAGATGTTGGCGCCCAGGGTGGTGAGCCCACCGTGGGCCAGCAGCAGCGCCTGGAACAGCAGCACGATGCTGCCGATCACGGTCATCACCGTGGGGCCGAACAGCATCGCGCCCAGGCCGGTGCCGGTGGGGTGGGAGCAGCTGCCGGTGACGGAGGGAATCTTCAGGGCCGAGAGCACGAAGGTGAAGGCGCCGGCCAGGGCCAGCAGCAGCTTCAGCTCCGGGTGGCTGCGGCTGATGCGTGTCAGCGACCGCAGGCCCACCGCCAGGAAGGGCAGCGAGATCAGCCACCAGGCCACGGCCCACTGCAGCGGCAGGAAGCCCTCGGCGATGTGCATCGCCTGCGCCGGGGCAGGCGTTAATAGAACAAGGCAGAAACTGAGCGCAGCCATCAACGACAGGCTGGCCAGCTTTGCTGGCATGGTCTTCACTCTGTACCTCGCAGGTAAGACAGTTGAGTTGTGAAGAACGGCAGGTGTTCTGACTGATCAGGGTCCTGGGACCCTGAAACACAGTTGCGGGACAGCGGCCGATTTCAACGGCACTTTCCCTGTTGCCTCCGGCGGCTGAACCCCGCCGGAACCGTTCTGAATCCGAGCATACCCATGGCGGCTCAGCTCTTTCTCGCCCCGCTTCAGGTTTCGTGTCCGATTTCAGGGAGGCCGGCGTGCTCAGTAACCTGGGTGTGCTCCGTGTTCCCCCCGCGTCCATGGACTTTTTCGAAGTGCTCTGGCACGGCGAGGGCATCGGTGATGGCGGTGATCTGGAGGAGGCCCTGATGGCCTATGCCCTGGTGAAGCCCGACGACGGCGACTGGGCCGCCGCCTGCAGCGCCCCCGGCGCCGCTCCCTGCATCCGTCGCTACGCCTCCTTTGACGCCTTCCTCGACAACGCCGATGAGCTGGAGACGATTCCGGTCACGGCGGCGATGATCGAGGCCTGCCTGGCGCAGCTGCCCTGAGTTCCGCCCCACGACGAGCCCGGCCGCAGCGCTGATCCCGCCTTTCACTGCGCCAGCACCCGTGGGATCGCCTCCAGCCGCGTGGTGGCGGCCCGGGAGAGCCTGTCGCGCCGCATCGCCCAGGGCGGTTGCAGTCCGCAGGCGGCCCACTGCACGGTGCCGCGCCCGTAGCGGCGGTTGAGCCGGTCCACGGCGGCCATCAGGGCAGCGCGGCGCTGCTGCTGCTCCGGCGGCAGCGGTTGCAGCAGGTGGTGTTGCAGCAGCTCCTCGCCCTGCAGCTGCAGCAGCAGCACGCCGGCCTTCTGCAGCGGGTGCTGGGGACGGAACAGGGCCTCGGCCAGGGGCAGGGCCGCCGCCAGCAGCACGGCGGTGTCCTGGCTGGGCAGCGCCAGGGTGAGGGTGGCGCTGTTGCTGTAGAAGCTGGTGCCGTTGAACGGGTTGCTGCGCACGAACACGCTCAGGGCCCCGGCCCGCTGCCGTTGGCGGCGCAGCTTCTCGGCCGCCCGCACCGTGTAGGTGGCCACCGCCTGGCGCAGCTCCGCGGCCGTGCGCACCGGCTGGCTGAAGCTGCGGCTCACGCAGGTTTCCTGCTTCGGCGCTGGCACCAGGGTGAGCGGCAGGCAGCGGTGGCCCCGCAGTTCCTGCTGCAGCCTCAGGCCCACCACGCCGCACTTCTGGCGCAGCTCACCGCTCGGCATGTCGCGCAGGGCGAGGGCATGGGCGACACCCCGCAGCCGGCACCAGCGGGCCAGGCGCCGGCCGATGCCCCACACGTCTTCGATCGCCACCTGCTGCAGCCAGGCGGAGGGGTCGCTGCAGGCCCCCAGGTCGAACACATGGCCATGGGCCGGCTGCCCCTTGGCGAGGCGGTTGGCCAGCTTGGCCAGCACCTTGGTGGGGGCGAGGCCCACCGCCACCGGCAGCCCCAGCTCCCGCTGCACCGCCCGCCGCAGCTCCAGCCCCCAGGCGGTGAGATCGCTGCCCGGCGGCCGGGGCAGCAGGCCGAAGGCCTCGTCGATCGAGTAGATCTCCAGCTCCTCCACCCAGCGCTCCAGGGTGGCCATCAGCCGCTGGCTCATGTCGGCGTAGAGGGCGTAGTTGGAGCTGCGCACCACCACGCCGAGGCGCTCCAGCTGGCGCTGCACCTGGAAGTAGGGCTGGCCCATGGCGATGCCGAGCCGCCTGGCCTCGGCACTGCGCGACACGATGCAGCCGTCGTTGTTGGAGAGCACCACCAGCGGCCGGCCCAGCAGGGCGGGCTCCAGCACCGCCTCGCAGGAGGCATAGAAGTTGTTGCCATCGATCAGGGCGATGGCCGTGCTGGTCGGCATGGCCCCCTCAGCAGCGGCGGATCACATGGGTGGCCACCCCCCAGATGCGGGCGTCGGGATGCGGGTGCAGCGGCAGGGACGGGTAGGCGGGATGGGCCGCCTCCAGCCACTGCCGGGTTCCGCGGCCGGCCAGGCGTTTCACGGTGAAGCCGCCATCGAGCAGGGCCACCACCACCAGGCCCGCCCGCGGTTCGAGCTGCCGGTCCACCACCAGCAGGTCGCCGTGCCGGATGCCGGCATCGCGCATCGAGTCGCCGGCCACCCGCAGCAGCAGGGTGGCGCCGGGGTGGGGCACCAGCAGACGCTGCAGGTTGAGACCTGGCTGGGCGGTGGCCTGGGCGCTGGCCTGGCTGTTGGGGCGGCGCCTGGAGATGTCGGCCACGCCGTGGGGATCGTCAATCCACAGACTAGTACAGATGTACTGAGTGGATGCGGTGTCAGGGGCGCTGTTCTCCATACCATGGGCTCAACAACGCAGCCGATCAACGGTGGCCACGGGGATGGGCGCAACCACGCTGAGGCTGGGCACGGCGGGGGCGGGGCTGCTGCTGGTGCTGTTCCTGCTGGTGCATCTGGCCGGCGTGCTGCCGGCGGTGCTGGCCCCCGAGCGCTTTGAGGCCTATGCGGCCGGTCTGCATCGCGCCGCCTGGCTGCCCCTGGTGGAGCTGGCCCTGCTGGCTGCGGCGCTGCTGCATCTGGGCCTGGGGCTGGCCAAGGTGATCGCCAACCGTCGCGCCGGCAACAGCGCCAGCCTCAGCAGCCGTCGCGGCCAGCCGCTGGCGGCCCTGGCGGCCCGCAGCCAGGCGATCGGCGGCGTGGGGCTGCTGCTCTTTCTGGCGGTGCATCTGGGCCAGCTGCGCTGGCCGCGCCCGCCGCAGGGGGCCGAACGGGCCGCCCTCGAGGCAGTGCTGCGCCAGCCGGCCATGCTGGCCCTCTACCTCGCCGCCGCCGCCGCCGTGGGACTGCATCTGCTGCATGGCTCGGAGGCCGCCCACCGCAGCCTGGGCCTGCTCGATGCCGGCAACGGCCCCCGCATCCGCCTGGCGGGGCGCCTGCTGGCCCTGGTGGTGGCCATCGGCTTGGCGGCGGTATCCGTGGCGCTGGCCCTCGGCCTGGGGCTGCCTCTGCAGCCGGGGCCATGAGCGGACTGCCCGATGCCCAGCTGCCCGGTGGTCCGCTGCCGCAGGCCTGGCAGCACTGCAAGGAGGGGCTGCCCCTGGTGAGCCCGCAGCGCAAGCGGCAGCTGCGGCTGCTGGTGGTGGGCAGCGGCCTGGCCGGCGCCTCGGCGGCGGCCACCCTGGCCGAACAGGGCTACCAGGTGCGGCTGCTCAGCTTCCATGACAGCCCGCGCCGGGCCCATTCAGTGGCGGCCCAGGGGGGCATCAATGCCGCCCGTCCCCGGGCCGCCGATGGCGACAGCATCAGCCGCCTGTTCGCCGACACCGTGCGCGGCGGCGACTTCCGCGCCCGCGAGGCGGGCTGCTGGCGGCTGGCGGAGATCAGCAGCGGCATCATTGATCAGTGCGTGGCCCAGGGCGTGCCCTTCGCCCGGGAGTACGGCGGCAGCCTGGCCACCCGCAACTTCGGCGGGGCCCTGGTGAGCCGCACCTTCTACGCCCGCGGCCAGACGGGCCAGCAACTGCTCTACGGCGCCTACCAGGCCCTCATGCGCCAGGTGACCGCCGGCCGGGTGGAGCTGCTCTGCCGCCGCGATGTGCTGGAGATCATCACCGTGGAGGGGGTGGCCCGCGGCGTGGTGGCCCGCCATCTGATCAGCGGTGAGCTGGAGGTGCACACCGCCCAGGCCGTGCTGCTGGCCAGCGGCGGCTACAGCAACGTGTATTTCCTCTCCACCAACGCGCTCAAGTCCAACGCCAGCGCCATCTGGCGGGCACATCGCCAGGGGGCCCTGCTCGCCAACCCCTGCTTCACCCAGATCCACCCCACCTGCATCCCCAGCGGCGACGCCTACCAGAGCAAGCTCACCCTGATGAGCGAGAGCCTGCGCAATGACGGCCGCGTGTGGCTGCCGCTCCAGCCGGCCGATCCGCGCCCGCCGGCCGAGATTCCCGAGCAGGAGCGCGACTACTTCCTGGAGCGTCTCTATCCCGCCTACGGCAACATGGTGCCCCGCGATCTGGCCTCCCGGCGGGCCCGGGAGCTGTGCCAGGCCGGCCATGGCGTGGGGCCCGGCGGCCGCTCGGTGTACCTCGATCTGCGCGATGCGATCAGCAGCCAGGGCGCCAGCACGATCGAGAGCCGCTACGGCAATCTGCTGCAGATGTATGAGCGGATCACTGGCGAGGATCCCTACACCACGCCGCTGCGCATCTACCCGGCGCCCCACTACACGATGGGCGGCCTGTGGGTGGACTACCGGCTGATGAGTTCGATTCCGGGGCTGTTCGTGCTGGGTGAGGCCAACTTCTCCGAGCACGGCGCCAACCGGCTCGGGGCCAGCGCCCTGATGCAGGGCCTGGCCGATGGCTACTTCATCGCGCCGCTCACGGTGACGGCCTGGCTGGCGGGCCATGCCACCCCTGCCATCGCGGCAGACCACCCGGCCTGCCGCGAGGCCCGCGCCCGGGCCGCTGGCCGCATCGCCGCCCTGCTGCAGGTGGCGGGCCCACGGCCCGTGGATGCCTTCCACCGGGAGCTGGGGGCGGTGATGATCGAGCGCTGCGGCATCAGCCGCGACGCCGCCGGCCTCAGGGCCGGGCTGGCGGAGGTGGCGGCGCTGGAGCAGCGCTTCCACGCCGAGGTGCGGCTGCCGGGCACGGCGGCGGGGCCCAATCCGGAGCTGGAGAAGGCGCTGCGGCTGGAGGATTTCTTCGGCCTGGCCCAGTTGATGCTGCGTGATGCCCTGGCCCGCGAGGAGTCGTGCGGGGCCCACTTCCGCGAGGAGCACCAGACCGCCGACGGCGAGGCCAGGCGTGATGACAGCCGCTTCGCCCACATCGCCGCCTGGGAGCACCGGGGCGGCGCCGACCCCGTTCGCCATGCTGAACCCCTGCCCTTCACCAGCCTCGAGCCCAGTGCCCGCAGCTACCGCTGAGCCCCACCCATGAGCAGTCGCACCCTCTGCCTGCATCTGCGCATCTGGCGCCAGGAATCAGCCCAGGCTCCTGGCGGCTTCTGCGACTACACCCTGGAGTCGGTGTCGGCCGATCTGTCACTGCTGGAGGCGCTGGATCAGCTCAATGAGCAGCTGATCACAGCGGGCGAGCGGCCGGTGTCGATGGAGCACGACTGCCGCGAAGGCATCTGCGGCAGCTGCGGCTTCCTGGTGAACGGCCAGGCCCATGGCCCCCGCGCCGCCACCAGCGTCTGCCAGCTCTACCTGCGCCAGTTCAGCAGTGGTGAGCGGCTCACCCTCGAGCCCTGGCGCGCGGCGGCCTTCCCCCTGGTGCAGGACCTGGCCGTGGATCGCTCCGCCCTCGACCGCCTGATCGCCGCCGGTGGCTACTGCTCGGTGAACACCGGCCAGGCGGCGGATGGCAACGCCATGCTGGTGGGAGCCGAACAGGCCCGATCCGCCTTCGACACCGCCACCTGCATCGGCTGTGGCGCCTGCGTGGCCAGCTGCCGCAATGCCTCCGCCAGCCTGTTCGTGGCCGCCAAGCTGGCCCACCTGGGCCAGCTGCCCCAGGGCCAGCTGGAGCGCGCCCAGCGGGCGCGGGCGATGCAGCAGCAGATGGATCAGGAGGGTTTCGGCAGCTGCAGCAGCCATCTGGAATGCGAGGCCGTGTGCCCCCAGGAGATCTCCGCCGACTGGATCAGCTGGATGCACCGCGAGGCGCGCCGAAGCGCCGGATGAAGGCAGCCAGGGCCATCGGCCCGCAGCGCCGCTGCCAGCCGACCTCACCGGGATACTGCCGCCAGCAGGAGAGGTGCACCCCGCTGGGACGCAGGCAGAGGAGGTAGCGGTAACCCGCCTGACGGCAGGCGGGATGGGCCTCCGCGGCAGCGATTGCCGGCAGGGGAGCAAAGATCTCGGCCAGTTCCGCCGCGCTGGCCGCCGGCTGGCCCGTGGCCTGCAGCGGCGCCGCCAGCAGGCCGGCGATCCGCTGGGGGAAGCCATCCCCGGCCAGCCACCAGTGGCGCTGGGCGGCACTGCGCAGATCCACCAGGGAGATCAGCGCTCCGCCGGACCCTCGGGGGCAAGAGCCGGGGGCAGACGGAAGGGCGCTGGGCGGAGCAGCAGGTGAAGGGGCTGTCGGTGCGACGGCCTGGCGAAGGGGCACGGCGGAGCAGAAGCGATCTCCTGTTCAGTGCCCCGGGCGTCTCAACCGGGTTCAGAGCGCCACGGACGGCTGGCAGAACAGCACGATCAGCCAGATGGCCCCCACGATCGGAATCAGGCTGAGCAACAGCCAGGGCCAGGGCTTGCCGATGTCCCGCAGGCGCCGCACACAGATTGGAATCCCCGGCACCAGGCTGGCGATGGCATAGACCCAGTAGAGCTTCTCAGAGACAACCTGGAGGACGATGCCCACAATCAGGTTGGCCAGCACAAACCACCAGTAGTCACCCCGATTGGAGCGACCGCTGTAGTCGAAGGAGCGACTCCAGGCTGAGGTGAAAGCTTCGATCAGGCGCATGGTGACAGCGGAACGCCGCCACTACTTACACGGAACAGTCCACAGTGGCCATGTGCTGCATCAGATCGATGCACTTGCAGCTGTAGCCCCACTCGTTGTCGTACCAGGCCACCAGCTTCACGAAGGTGTCGGTGAGGGCGATGCCGGCGCCGGCATCAAACACCGAGGTGCAGCTCTCACCGAGGAAGTCCGTGGACACCACGGCGTCTTCCGTGTAGCCGAGGATGCCGGCCATCGGCCCTTCGCTGGCGGCCTTCATCGCCGCCTTGATCTGGTCGTAGCTGGCCGGACGGGCCAGGTTCACGGTGAGGTCCACCACCGATACATCGGGGGTGGGCACGCGGAAGGCCATGCCCGTGAGCTTGCCATTGAGCGCAGGGATCACCCGGCCCACGGCCTTGGCCGCACCGGTGGAGCTGGGGATAATGTTCTGGCCCGCGCCACGGCCACCGCGCCAGTCCTTGGCCGAGGGGCCGTCCACGGTCTTCTGGGTGGCGGTGGTGGCATGCACGGTGGTCATCAGCCCGCTCTCGATGCCGAAGCTGTCGTGCAGCACCTTGGCCATCGGTGCCAGGCAGTTGGTGGTGCAGCTGGCGTTGGACACGATCGCCTCGCCGGCGTAGCTGCTGTGGTTCACGCCCATCACGAACATCGGCGTGGCGTCCTTGGAGGGGGCGCTCATCACCACGCGCTGGGCGCCGGCCTCCAGGTGGGCCCGGGCGCTGGCCTCGGTGAGGAAGAAGCCGGTGCTCTCGAGCACGTAGTCGGCCCCGATCTCGCCCCAGCGCAGGTTGGCGGGATCCCGCTCGGAGCTCACCCGGATCGTCTGGCCATTCACGATCAGCTTGTCCCCCTCGACACTCACCTCGCCGGCAAAGCGGCCATGGGTGGAGTCGTGGCGGAGCATGTAAACCAGGTAGTCGAGGTCGATCAGATCGTTGATGCCCACCACTTCCACGCTGCCGAGACTCACGGCGCGGCGGAAGGCCAGGCGTCCGATGCGGCCGAAGCCGTTGATGCCGATGCGGAGGGTCATGGGTGACGGCGCAGCAGAAGGGAGCTCAGGATTCTGAGCCTACGGACTGAGCGGGCCTGGGCTGAACACCGCGCTCGGGCAGAGGCTGCTGCGGCCATCGGCAAAGGCCATGCCGATGCGCACGTTGCGATGGGCGGTGGCGCCGTCAGCAGACTCGGTGAGCACGGCCATCAGCTGGTCGCTGTAGCGCTGCCGCTGCGTCGCGGTGATCAGGCCATCGCGTTCGAGGGCGCAGAGGGTGCGCATCGCCCCGTTGCCCTTGCCGAACATCAGCATGAACGACTCCTTCTGCGTGGCTCCGGTGCCCTCGGGGGGCGCCTGGGCAGCGGCTGGAGTGCCAGCGAGCACTGTCATCGCCACGGCGATGAGCCTCACCAAGGCGGGAGCATCTGCTCTGGCAGGGGCCTGGAGGCGCTTGTGAATCAAGGCAGGTCTTCGTCGTCTTCGAGCAGAAGCTGCTGGAAGGCCGTGTAGAGCTCCTGGTGCTCACCAATGAGGCGGGGATCGGGGCGGCCCAGACCCTTGCCGTTGCTGCTGCCGTTGCCTTTGCCGGGGCGCGACGGACCCCGATTCGGCGCCGCCATGGCCGTTGAGCCAGGCGATGCCGCTGGCGCCGGCTGACGCTTCAAGCGTGCGGCCTCCAGCGTCCGCAGCCGATCCAGCAGGTGCGGCGGCACGGTGCCATCGGCGCTGGCCTGCATCAGCTCAGCGAAGAGCGTCTCCGGATTGGTCTCCGTTTCCAGCTTGTGGCGGGGCTGGTCGGCCCTGGGTC
>NZ_JADEWP010000043.1:0-14463 GCF_015207535.1 Cyanobium sp. LEGE 06143
CCATAAGGAGGCCGTCACTGCGGTGGTGAAGCGGCGCAGCACGCCGTTGATCATGCGCCGGCCCTGTTCATCGCTGTAGCGGTTGGCCAGATCCACGGCCTCGTTGCAGGCCACGGCGGCGGGGGTGCCGAAATCGGCGAGATCCACGGCGGCCAGGCGCAGGATATCGCGGTCGATGCGGGGCAGCCTGGTGAGGCGCCAACCCTCCATCACGGCATCGAGGCGGCGATCGATGTCGTCGCGCTGACGCAGCACGGCAGCAGCACGGCCCAGAGCACCGCGGCGCACCTCCTCCTGGTCAGCCAGCATCAGTAGGCGCGGCAGTTCCAGGCTGGCCGAGAGGCGGTTGAGCGCCTGCTCCGCGGCGGCCAGGCCATCGTTGAGATACTGGCGCACCCGGGGCAGCTGGCTTGGGCCCTGATCCTGCAGCTCGCTGTCGAGCAGGTGCTGCTGCGACAGCTGCAGATCGGCGGCGGAGCGATCGAGGGCTTCGCGCACGTGCTGGCTGAGGCTGGCCAGGGCCTGCTGCAGCAGCTGATCGAGGGCCAGATCGGCGGGAGCCTGGCTGGCAGCGGCCGCCTTGGCTGCAGCGCCATCGCCACGGTCACTGATCTGGCCGAGCATCAGCAGGGCCAGTTCGCGGGAGAGGGTGCGGCTCTGCATCAGGACATCTGGGGGGCGCGCAGCTGGGCCAGCAGGCTGGAGAAGCTGCGGTTGGGGGTTTCGCGCTCGTCGGGGTTGACGATGCCTGCCGAGATGATCGTGCGGAAGGCGTCCTCCACGGAGAGATTGAGGTCGCGCACGGAGGCCTCGGGCACCACCGCATACCAGCCGGYGGTGGGATTGGGAGCGGTGGGGMTGAACACGCTCAGCATCGGCTCAGTGAAACCGGCCTGCAGGGCGCTGCCCAGCACCCCCGTGACAAAACCCAGAGCAAACTGACCCTCGCGCGGATATTCCACCAGCACCACGCGGCGGAAGCGGGTGGCATTGCCCTGCAGGAAGGTTTCCAGCAGCTGCTTGAGGGTCTTGTAGACGGAGCCCGCCAAGGGGATGCGCAGCAGGGTGCCCTCGCCGAACTCGAGCAGCCAGCGCCCCACGATGTTGCGGGCCATCAGGCCGATCAGCAGGATGGCCAGCAGCGGCACCACCAGCCCCACTCCCAGGTTGATCAGCTCCTGCAGCAACGGGCTGAGGGTGTTGAACGGGTTGAACTGCTTCGGGATGGAGGTGAGGAACGCCAGCACGAAGCGGCTCACCGTGGTGGCCAGCCAGATCGTGGTGGCGAGGGGAATCACCACCAGCAACCCGGCGATCAGGTCGTTCTTCAGGTCCTGCTGGAGTCGGTTGCTCAGCGGCTGATCTGGTTTGGGACTGGATTGAACCAAGGCAAAACCCGGGGATCCGGTCGACAGCTGCCACGGGCACAACTTAGCCAGCCGGGCCGCCGCCCCGTTTCAGACGAGGGCGACGAGGGCAACAAGCACGAAGGCCACCGCCAGCACCATGGCCCGCCCCGTTCCACCGAAGCGGCGCTGCTGCACGGAGAGATCACGGCCAAGGCGCGCCTGGTCGATCTGCTGCTGCGCCTGGGCCAGCTGGGGTTTGAGCTGGCTGTCGATGAACTCCTGAGCCCGCTGCTTCTTGAGTTCGTCGCTGGCATCGGCTGGAATCCGGCCTTCCCGCTCGGCCTCGGCGATCAGCTGGTCCACAAAGGCAGGATCCTGCAGCTGCTGTTGCTGCTGCTCCAGCTGGGAGGTCTGCTGGGCGATCTGGGCTTCCGACTCCTGCATCTGGGTCATGAGGGAGCGCTCCGCCTCCACGGCAACGGGCACCGTCACCACCATCGCCACGGCCAAGAGGATGGCCAGCACGCCCGTGGTCCAGCGCAGGGCCGTCCGGGAGGAGGCCGCCTCGAGGCGGCTGCCGAACAGCATCAGCAGCAGGCCCACCAGCGCCATGGGCGACTCGGACACGAGTCGATCGACGAACACCTGGCGGAACGGCTCCAGCGACCAGTTCCAGGCGGCAACGAGAGCTGCGATCTGCAGCGCCATCAGCAGCACCAGGGTGAGGCCGATCCAGCGCAGGAGGAAGGCCAGGCGGCCGTGGGGAGCTGTACTCACAGGCGTTGCGTTGCAGACTGAGATTGCGTGGCAACTGTACGGGCGATGCCGAGTGGCACCCAGCGCGCCCGCTTCGGCCATGGCCGCAAGTCAGAGCCGACGGGCGATCCGGCCGATCTGGCGGAGGCCCTGAAGCAGCGGGCCCTGGCCCTGGGATTCGATCCCGTGGGGGTGGCCGCCGTACCGGGAGGGCCGCGGCTGCCACTGCGCAGCGCGGCGCTCGAGCGTTGGCTGCAGCGGGGAGACCAGGCATCGATGGCCTGGATGGCCGATCCGCGCCGTCGTGAGGTGGAAACGCTGCTGCCCGGCGTGCGCAGCCTGCTGGCGGTGGGGCTCAACTATCACGTTGCGGCGGAACGGCCCCGCGGCGCCCTGAAGGTGGCCCGCTACGGCTGGGGTCGGGACTACCACCGGGTGATCGACGGGCGCCTGCGGCAGCTGGGCCGCTGGCTGGAAAGCCAGGTGCCCGGCTGCCGCTGGCGGGCCTGTGTGGACAGCGCGCCGCTGATGGACAAGGCCTGGGCGGAGGAAGCCGGTCTGGGCTGGATCGGCAAGCACGGCAACCTGATCCATCGCCGCAAGGGCTCCTGGCTGCTGCTGGGCCATCTGCTCACCAGCGTGGCCTTGCCGCCGGACCAACCGGCCGTGCCCCTCTGCGGCAGTTGCAGCCTCTGCCTGCCGGCCTGCCCCACCGGAGCGATCCGGGAGCCCTTCGTGGTGGACAGCCGGCGCTGCATCGCCTTCCACACAATCGAGAGCCGCGACCCGCAGCTCCCCGCCGCGATCGCGGAGCAGCTGCAGGGCTGGGTGGCGGGCTGCGACCTCTGCCAGGAGGCCTGCCCCTGGAACCAGCAGCCCCTGGAGAGCACAAGCGATCCCGACCTGGCACCGAGACCCTGGTGGCTGAGCCTCTCGCCCGACGCCCTGCAGTGGAGTGACGCGCAGTGGGACGAGCGGCTGCGCGCTTCGGCCCTGAGGCGGATCAAGCCGTGGATGTGGCGACGCAACCTGCGGGCGGCCCTGGGGCGGCCGGAGCCTGAACCGGTTCGAAAGCCACTCCCTAGGGTGGGAGAGCCTTGATCCATGTCAATGAGTTCGCGCTGGCTGCGCGCCCTTGCACGCGTTGCCCTGGGACTGACCCTCAGCCAGACGCTCCCGGCCCAGGCCCTGGTGCCCTACGCCTACGTTCCGAAAGCCGAGGAGCTGCAGGGTGCCGGCCTGGGCATCGCCCAGGCGGCCGCCAGGCTGCTGCGTCTGGGCCAGGCCGAAGACGCCGCCCGGCTGGCTGCCCTGACGGTGCAGCTCCTGCCTGGCGATCCGCGCGGCTGGATGCTGCTGGCGGAGGCCCAGCTGCGCAGCAACCAGCGCCAGGAGGCTGCCGTCTCCCTGGCCAGGGCGAAGCAACTCGATCCCAGCAACGCCGGCATCTGGTTCGCCGAGGGGTCCCTGGCCCTGCGGGATGGCCGCCCGGAGCAGGCGATCGGCCTGCTGGAGCAGGGCCTGCGGCTCGACAGCCGCAACGCCAGCGCCTACTTCGATCTCGGCAATGCCCACATCCTGCTGAACCGGCCCTCCCAGGCCCTCAAGGCCTTCGAGCGGGCCAGTGGCCTGCGCAAGGACTTCTGGGAAGCCATCAACAACCAGGCCCTGGTGCTCTACGAGCAGGGCAACGTGGACGAGGCGATCAGCCGCTGGCGGCGGGTGCTGCGGATCAAACCCGACGCCGCTGAACCCAACCTGGCCCTGGCCGCCAGCCTGTTCCGGCGGGGCGGTGAAGCCCGCAGCGAAGCTCTGGAGCGGGCCGGCAAGGCCCTCGACACCGAACCCAACTACGTGCTGGACAGCTATCAGAAGGAGCAGTTGTGGGGGCCAAAGCTGCGCACCACCACCCAGCAGCTGTTCGAGCAGCAGGAGCTCAAGGCCCAGGTGGACCGCGCCATGGCCAATGCCAGCCCGGAGGCTGGCATCGACCTCTGAGCCCTTGGATGAGAGCCATCGGCAGCGGTGGCGGCCATCTTGAGCGCCGCAATCCCCGATGGCAGCTGATCGGTAGGCTGAGCCCCACCTCTCGCCCCCAGACTTCAGCAGCGGATGGCCGAGGAGCGCGGCAACGAAGGMAACGGCGRATCCGGCTGGGCGGGCCGCATCCAGCCGATTGCCCTGCACCAGGAGATGCAGCGCTCGTATCTGGAATACGCCATGAGCGTGATCGTGGGACGGGCCCTGCCCGACGTCCGCGATGGCCTCAAGCCGKTGCAGCGGCGCATCCTGTTCGCGATGCATGAGCTCGGGCTCACCCCCGACCGCCCCTACCGCAAGTGCGCCCGCGTCGTGGGCGACGTGCTCGGCAAATACCACCCCCACGGCGACCAGGCGGTCTACGACGCCCTGGTGCGCCTGGTGCAGACCTTTGCCAGCCGCCATCCGCTGCTCGATGGCCACGGCAACTTCGGCTCGGTGGACGACGATCCACCCGCCGCCATGCGCTACACCGAAACGCGGCTGGCCCCGATCGCCAACGAGGGTCTGCTTGATGAGATCGGCAACGACACCGTCGATTTCGCCTCCAACTTCGACGGCTCCCAGCAGGAGCCCACCGTGCTGCCCGCCCAGCTGCCGTTKCTGTTGCTGAACGGCTGCACCGGCATCGCCGTGGGCATGGCCACCAACATCCCCCCCCACAACCTCGGCGAGGTGGTGGATGCCCTGGTGGCCATGATCCGCAAACCCGACCTGAGCGAGGAGGAGCTGCTGGCCCTGGTGCCCGGGCCCGACTTCCCCACGGGGGGCGAGGTGTTGATGAGCAGCGGCGTGCGGGACACCTACCGCGTGGGCCGGGGCAGCATTCCCATGCGCGGGGTGGCCCACATCGAAGAGGTGCAGCCCGGCAAGGGACGGCACCGGCGCAGTGCCGTGGTGATCACCGAGCTGCCCTACCAGCTGAGCAAAGCCGGCTGGATCGAGAAGCTGGCCGAGCAGGTGAACGACGGCCGCATCGGCGGCATCGCCGACATCCGCGACGAGAGCGACCGGGATGGCATGCGGGTGGTGGTGGAGCTGCGCCGCGACGCCAGCGCCGACAACGTGCTGGGGGAACTGCAGCGGCGCACGGCTCTGCAGAGCAACTTCGGCGCCATCCTGCTGGCCCTGGTGAACGGCCAGCCGGTGCAGCTGAGCCTGCGGCGGATGCTGCAGGAGTTCCTGGACTACCGGGAACTCACCCTGCTGCGCCGCACCCGCCACGCCCTGCGCCGCTGCGAAGACCGGCTTGAGGTGGTGGAGGGTCTGCGCAAGGCCCTGGCGGCCCTGCAGGACGTGATCGCCATGATCACGGCAGCTGCCGATGCCGCCAGCGCCCGCGCCAGCCTGCAGGTGCGGCTCGACCTGAGCGAGCGCCAGGCCGACGCCGTGCTGGCCATGCCCCTGCGCCGCCTCACCGGCCTGGAGCAGGAGAGCCTGCATAAGGAAGCCCAGGATCTGGTGCAGGAGCGCACGCGGCTGCGCCACCTGCTCGACGACCGCACCAGCCTGCTCAAGGCGATGGTGACGGAGTTCAAGGCCCTCAAGGCGCGCTTCGCGACAGCCCGCCGCACCCGTCTGGTGGAGGGCGGCGACGACCTGGTGGCCCAGCGGGCCGCCGCGGCCAGACCCAATGCGGAGCTGCAGCGCCAGCAGGCCCTCGAGGCCCTGCCGCCGGACAGCCGGCTGGTGGTGCAGGCCGATGGGGCGGTGAAAATCGTGACGCCCCAGGTGCTGGGGCGGCTTCACCTCGATGAGGCGATCGCGCTGGGCGACCATCCCGCCCCCGGAAAGCTGGTGCTGCCCGTGGCCGGCCAGCCGCCGGTACTCGCCTTCACCACCGACGGACGGGTGGCCCTGCTGCGCTGGGAGTTCGCCGGCCAGCAGCCCGGCCCGCTGGAGCGGTTCCTGCCCGACAGCCTCGATGGCGCCACGGTGTTGCAGTTGCTGCCCCTGCCGCAGGACAACCCGGAGCAGCCCCTGAGCATCGGACTGCTGAGCAGCGACGGCCGCTTCAAGCGACTCCCCCTCGACGCCTTCCAGGAACTCTCTGGCCGGGCTGCCACGGTGCTCAAACTCAAGGACGGCGTGCACCTGCAGCAGGCGGTGCTCTGCCGGGAAGGGGAGGATCTGGTGGTGGCGAGCAGCACGGGCCGGATGCTGCGGCTGCTGGTGCAGGAAGCGGATGTGCCACTGATGGGCCGGGCCGCCCAGGGGCCGGTGCTGCTGCGGTTGCTGCCAGACGAGCAGGTGGTGGGGGCCAGCTGCCTGGCCGGAGACGGATCCGTGCTGCTGGCCAGCCGCTGTGGCCTGATCAAGCGGCTGGCGGTGCAGAGCCTGAGGCGCTGTCAGCGGGGCGATCTGGGCCAGATCGGCCTGCGCTTCAGCCAGCGGGGCGATGCCCTGGTGGCCGTCTGCGACGACCGCAGCAAGGTGGTGGCCGTGCTGGTGGGCGAGGGCCGCAGCAGCCGCTTCATCCCTGGGAACCTCAAGCTTGAAGACACCAGCAGCGCCCCTGGGGAACCCCTACCGATGCGTCCAACCGAAACCCTGCGGGCCCTCGTGCCCCTGCTGGGCTGAGCCTGTGCAGCCCACGGGGCTCAGCGCAGGCTTGCGGCGATGCCGGCGGGCTCGAGCATCAGCTTGCTGGAGCGCACGTCGTCGTCCATGGCAATCGGGTAGTTGCCATCGAAGCAGGCGGTGCAGAAGTGGGAGGAGTTGGCCTGGGCGGCCTCCACCATGCCCTCCTGGCTCAGGTAGGCGAGCGAGTCCACGCCCAGGTGGGCCGTGATCTCCTCGAGGGTGAGCCGGGCGGCGATCAAGTGGTCCTGGCTGTCGGTGTCGATGCCGTAGAAGCAAGGGTGGGTGACGGCCGGTGAGCTGATCCGCATGTGCACTTCGCTGGCACCGGCATCGCGCAGGGCCGCCACCAGCTTGCGGCTGGTGGTGCCGCGCACGATCGAGTCGTCGATCACCACCACCCGCTGACCTGCCAGCACATCGGGCAGGGGATTGAGCTTCACACGGATGCCGGCCTCACGCATCGCCTGGGTGGGCTGGATGAAGGTGCGCCCCACATAGCGGTTCTTGATCAGGCCATCGGCATAGGGGATCCCGGTGATCTGGGAGTAGCCGATCGCCGCAGGAATGCCCGAGTCGGGCACGCCGATCACGATGTCGGCCGCCACAGGGGTTTCGCGGGCCAGCACTTTGCCGATGCGCACCCGGTAGCTGTAGAGCGATTCACCGAAGAAGCGGCTGTCGGGGCGGGCGAAATAGATCATCTCGAACACGCACAACTTGGCGGGTTCGTCACACCAGAGGCTGCGCCGCGGTTCGGCCTCCCCCTGCAGGTAGTGGATGATCTCGCCTGGCTGCACGTCGTCTTCGAAGCTGGCGCCGATGATGTCCAGCCCGCAGCTCTCGCTGCTCACCACCCACTGGCCGTCGCCGGGTTCACCGAGGTGGCCGAACACCAGCGGGCGGATGCCATGGCCATCGCGCAGGGCAAACAGGGAGCCGGCGGTGCCGATCACCAGGCTGAAGGCCCCACGGCAGAGACCCGCCGCTTCGCGGATGGCGGGATCCCAGTCGAGCCCACGGTTCACGGCCCGCTGCACGGCAAAGGCGATCAGCTCCGAATCGGTGGTGGAGGTGAGTTCGCTGGCAATCTCACGCAGGTCTTCGCGCAGCTGGGAGGCATTCACGAGGTTGCCGTTGTGGGCGAGAGCAAAGGGACCCAGCCGGGTGTTGAGCACCACGGGCTGGGCATTGCACACCTTGCTGCTGCCGGTGGTGGAGTAGCGGTTATGGCCGATCGCCAGGTGGCCGGGCATGCGCTCCAGCACGTCCTGATCAAACACCTGGCTCACCAGGCCCATGTCCTTGTGCAGACGCACCTGCTGGTCGTCATCGAACACGGCAATCCCCGCCGACTCCTGCCCCCTGTGCTGCAGGGCATAGAGACCGAAGTAGGTGAGGTTGGCCACCTGCTGACCCGGAGCCAGCACCGCGTACACACCGCAGGCCTCTTCGGGCTTGTCAGGGCGCTCGTCGGGGGGCGCGATGGACGGGGCGGGCTCCGGATGCTTCACCGCCACAAGCCCACTGTCACAGAGGTCGTCGTCGCATTCTGCACGACCACACCGCTCAACTGGTGGGGGGCAGATCCACACCCATGCGGCGGGGAATGGCCTGCTCGAACTGCTGCGCCAGGGCGCTGACCGGCACGTCCAGCAGGGAGTGGCCAGCCAGGCTGATCTGCAGCTGGGGCGTGGCCTCGACGCTCCCCAGCCGTTGGGCCGGCAGGTCATCCTCCACCTGGGCCAGGGCCTGCTGCCAGGCTCCAGCGTGGCAGGCCGGCACCCCCACCAGCACCCGGGCGCCTCCCTCGGCAAAGAGGAGGCGATCAATCCTTTTGCTGCTGGCGGGCAGTTCCAGGCCAGCACCAAGGCCGGAGGCCATGCAGCTCTCGGCCAGCGCCACCGCCAGGCCGCCATCGCTGAGGTCGTGGGCGGCCGTCACCAGCTGGGCTGCGATCGCCTGGCGCAGGAAGGACTGGACGCGCTGCTCCAGGGGCAGATCCACCAGGGGCGGGCGACCGGTGATCTGGCCGTGGATCGTGGCCAGGTAGCTGCTGCCCGCCAGCCCGAAGCGCTCGTCTGCCTCCCCGCCACGCTCCTGCTGCCCGATCGGCAGGCCCAGCAGCCAGATGGCATCGCCAGGCTGGCGCCAGCCCAGGCCACAGATCCGGCTGAGGTCATGCACCAGGCCCACCATGCCCACCACGGGCGTGGGGTGGATCGGCTGCATGCGGCCGTCAGGGAGCCTGGTCTCGTTGTAGAGCGACACGTTGCCCCCGGTGACGGGCGTGTCGAGGACGCGGCAGGCCTCCGAGAGGCCGCGGCAGGCCATGGCCAGCTGCCAGTAGCCCGTGGCGGTGTCGGGGGAGGGGAAGTTGAGGTTGTCGGTGATGGCCAGAGGCTCGGCACCCACGCAGCTGAGGTTGCGGGCGGCTTCGGCCACGGCTGCCATGGCACCGCGCTCGGGGTCGAGGGCCACCCAGCGGTTGGGGCAATCCACCACGGCCGCCACGCCGCGGCTGGCCCGCTGCATGGCCCCCTGCCCCTGCTGGGGCCGCAGACGTAGCACCGCCGCGTCGGCGGCTCCGGGCGTCACCACCGTGTTGGCCTGCACCTGCTGGTCGTACTGGCGGTACACCCAGCGCTTGGAAGCGATGGTGGGGTCATCGAGCAGGGCCAACAGCACCGCGTTCCAGCTCAGGCGGGCGGCAGCGTTGGGGCCGGCGGCAGGCGTGATGCCGGCGGCTCTGGCCTCGGGCAGCTGGTCCTCGCTCCAGCGCCAGTGGGTCTGGATCGGCTCAGGGGGTTCGGCCAGCAGGTCGTGCTGGTTGATCGGCGTGTCCTCGGCCAGGGCGCTGGCGGGCACCTCGGCGGCCACCCGGCCGTGCTGCAGCACCCGCACCACGTTCTCCTGCAGCACCCGGCCCACCACCGCCGCCTGCAGCCCCCAGCGGGTGAAGCGAGCCATCAGCGCCTGCTCGCGCTCGGGCTTCACCACGAAGAGCATGCGCTCCTGGGATTCGCTGAGCAGAAACTCGTAGGCGCTCATGCCGCTCTCGCGGGCCGGCACGCGATCGAGATCGAGCTCGATACCCAGGCCCCCCTTGGCCGCCATCTCCGAGCAGCTGCAGGTGAGGCCGGCGGCGCCCATGTCCTGGGCGGCCACCACATCACCACTCTGAAAGCCCTCCAGACAGGCCTCGATCAACCCCTTCTCCAGGAAGGGATCGCCCACCTGCACGGCAGGGCGGTCGTCAAGGGAAGCCTCGGTGAGCTCGGCTGAGGCGAAGCTGGCGCCGCCCATGCCGTCGCGGCCCGTGGTGCTGCCCACGTAGACCACCGGGTAGCCCACCCCCTCAGCACCGGAGCAGACGATCTCGTCGGTTTCCATCAGCCCCAGGGCCATGGCGTTCACCAGCGGGTTGCCTGAGTAGCTGGGGTCGAAGGCCACCTCGCCGCCCACCGTGGGCACGCCCACGCAGTTCCCGTAGTGGGCGATGCCGGCCACCACGCCCTCCATCAGGCCCACGTTGCGCTCGTCCTCAAGGGGCCCGAAGCGCAGCGCGTTGAGCAGGGCGATCGGCCGGGCGCCCATGGTGAAGATGTCGCGCAGGATGCCGCCCACGCCGGTGGCGGCCCCCTGGAACGGCTCCACGGCCGAGGGGTGGTTGTGGCTCTCGATCTTGAACGCCAGGCGCTGACCCTCGCCCAGATCCACCACGCCGGCGTTCTCACCCGGGCCCACCAGGATGCGCGGGCCGCTGGTGGGGAAGCCCTGCAGCAGCGGCCGCGAGTTGCGGTAGCAGCAGTGCTCCGACCACATCACGCCGAACATGCCCAGCTCGGCGCGGTTGGGGGCGCGGCCGAGGCGGCGGCAGATCTCCTCGTAGTCAGCCTGGCTGAGGTTCTCCTTTCGCAGGGCCTCGGCGAGGGGGAAGTCGGGAGCCGGATCGTGGAGGGCAGCAACCACAGCCGGAGCGGATCAGGAACTGCCAGTGTGGCTGAGCGGCCGAGCCCCCCCTGATCAGCCCCAGGGATCCTCTTGCTGCTCCTGCTCCGCATCCCTGGACGCAGGCCGGCGGCGCCTTGAAGACCGGGGCAGCGGCGGTCCGTCCTGCTCCTCCTCCATGGCCTCGCTGGGCTCCTCCTGCCAGGGCTCTTCCCAGGGCTCCAGGGGCGCTTCGGCGGGCTGGTCCTGGAAGTCGACTGGCTGCCGCCGAGTCGGCTCCAGGCCCGGGTCCCAGTCCTCGTCCCAGCCAGGATCCCAATCCGCGGCGCGGCGCAGATCCGGCGGTTGCGGGCCTTCACCCCAGGGGGGCTCCTCCAGCCAGCCCTCCACCCGCTGTTCGACGCGATCGCCCACCTGCTGGAACTGGTCGCGCAGGCGAGTGGTTTCCTCCTGCATCTGATCCCGCCAGCGCCTGGAGCGCCGCAGGAACTGCTGCCGCACGCTGGCCCGAGCCAGGGGCAGGTCATCGAGACCCTGCAGGGCCGTGAACACCTGGCCGGGCTGCTGGTCCACGATCCGCTCCGGGCTCAGGCGCCAGCGGCTGCTGCCCGGCAAGCGCGGATCACTGCGGCTCACCAGGTAGTGAAGGATCCGGCCGCTGGCCAGCTCGATGGCAGCATCGGCCAGGGTGCCGATCGGCTCGCGCCTGCTATCGAGCAGGGAGGCATCGATCAGCGTGGGCAGCCGCTCCAGGGTCTCCTGGTCGGTCTCGGCGGGTTCCCCCTTCACCAGCACCTCCAGCTCGAGCAGACCCCTCAACTGGTCGAGACGCCAGACCAGGCGACGCGAGCCGAAGGCGGAAGGACGGCTGACCCAACCCAGCACCCGGTGCACCGGCGGGTGCATCCACACCATCGCACCGGCGCCCCGCTCCAGTCCCTCCTGGCAGCGCACGCGGCGGCGCAGCAGATCACTGAGCAGAAGCTGGTCGGGGAGCCCCACGCTGCTCAGCTGCGGATCTGCACCGGCATCACAAGGTAGGTGAAGTCTGAGGCCTCTCGTGGCCGCAGCACCGCCGGGGTGGTGGGGGCGTTGCAGTGCAGGTCCACCTGATCGGAGCCAATCGCCTTGAGACCTTCCAACAGGTAGCGCACGTTAAAGGCAATCTGCAGCCCCTCGCCGTCGATCGTGGCCGGCAAGGACTCCGAACCCCGGCCCACGTCCTGGGCGTCGGCCTGCACCTGCAGCGTGCCGCTGGTGGGATCGGCCGTGATCTTCACCACGTTGTTGTGCGGGTCGGCCAGCACGGCCACCCGCTCCAGGGCGGCGATCAGGGCGCGACGATCAATGCCGATGCGTCGCGTGAACGCCTCGGGGATCAACTGGGGGTAGTTGGGGTACGTGCCGTCGAGGCTGCGGCTGGTGAGCACCTGGTCTGCCCAGAGAAACACCACCTGGCCGTGCTCACAGAACAGGCTGAGCGGATCCTGGGAGTGGCGGCTGGAGAGCAGGCGCTCCAGCTCGCGCAGGGAGCGAGAGGGCACGGTGACCGCGAAGGGCTCACCGATGGCGGCGTGGGCCAGGCGCAGCACCGACAGCCGGTGACCATCGGTGGCGGCGCACTCAAGGCCCTGTCCATCGAGCCGCAGGTGCACGCCGGTGAGCATCTGCTTGGCATCATCGCCACTGCTGGCGAACAGGGTGGCCCTGAGCCCCTGAGCCAGGGCCTCGGCCTCCAGGCGCAGCGGCTCGCCGCTCTGCACCAGTGGCAGATCGGGGAAGTCATCAGCGGGCATGCCGCGCATCTGATAGGTGCCCGAGAGGCTGATCAGATCCACGAGATCGGCCTGGTCCGGGCAGGTGATCGTGATCGGGCCATCGGCCGACAGGCGCGAGACGATCTCGGCGAACAGCCTGGCCGGCAGGGTGATGGCGCCGCTCGTTTCCACCTCGGCCGCCATGCTGGTCTGGATGCCGAGGCTGAGGTCGTAGCCGGTGAGGCTGAGGCGGCCGGTGCCGGCGTCTGCGGTGAGCAGCACGTTGGCCAGCACGGGATGGGTCGGCCGCGTGGCGACGGCACGACTGACCAGCTGAAGGCTGCCGCTGAGTTCTGTCTGGGAGCAGACCAGCTTCATGGCGATGCGGTGCCGTGCCGGAGGACGGTCTGACGGGAGGCTCCACGGTTCCACAGCGCGGCTGATTCCGCAACGGCGGGGATCCGGCGCTTGTCTGCCGACTTCTCTAAACAGATCAAATCATTAGAAGCAAGAGCAACCCGTCGTCGTAGAGCCTGTGGAAACGGCGGAAATCCTGCCGATCAGCCTGCAGCAACAGCGCAGTCGCGATCTGAACAGGGAGGAGAACCGCAGCAGGCCTGCGGAACAGATTGCCTTTTCCACACTTTCCCGGGCCTGGGGAAATCGACGCTCACGACCTGCTGCGCCCAGCCCCCAGCCCCTCCCCCGGCAACAGCGGCCTTTCCGCTGCATTTCCGCAGGCAGTTTTTGGAATGGCTGCACAGGATTTGGAAGGGCTGGGCAAGATCTGCTGTTGGCAGGCCATGACAAAGCCCCCGCAGAGCAGGGGCGCATCGGCGCCCGCAGGGCGCCTTTGGACCACGGCCTCTCAGAACCCCATCACTTCGGCCACCTTTGCCGTATCGGCCTCCAGGCCGGTGTGGAACGGGGCATCGTTGTTCTCGATCGCTGTGGCGGGATCCTTGAGGCCGTTGCCCGTGAGCACACACACCACGGTGGCGCCCGCCGGCACTTCGGCCCGGCGCTTGAGCAGACCGGCCACCGAGGCAGCGCTGGCGGGTTCACAGAACACGCCTTCTTCGCTGCCCAGAAGTTTGTACGCGTCGATGATCTCGGCGTCGGTGACGGCCATGAAGCCACCACCGCTTTCGGCCTCCACCCGCAGGGCGTTGTCGCGGTTCACCGGATTGCCGATCCGGATCGCCGTGGCGATGGTGTCGGGCTGCTCCACTGTGTGGCCAAGCACCAAGGGCGCCGATCCGGCCGCCTGGAAGCCGAGCATGCGCGGCAGCTGGTTGCTCAGGCCGGCCTGCCGGTACTCCTGGAAGCCCATCCAGTAGGCGGTGATGTTGCCCGCATTGCCCACGGGGATGCACAGCCAGTCGGGGGCTTCGCCCAGGGCATCCACCACCTCAAAGGCGGCTGTCTTCTGGCCCTGCAACCGGTAGGGGTTGACCGAATTGACCAGGGTCACCGGGTACTGGTTGGCCACGTCCTGCACGATCGCCAGGGCCCGGTCGAAATTGCCCTGGATGGCGATCACCTGGGCCCCGTAGAGCAGGGCCTGGGCCAGCTTTCCCTGGGCCACGTAGCCATCGGGGATGAGCACGAAGGCGCGCATGCCGCCACGGCGCGCATAGGCCGCGGCGGCCGCCGAGGTGTTGCCGGTGCTGGCACAGATCACGGCCTCAGAGCCGGCCTCCTTGGCCTTCGAAATGGCCATCGTCATGCCCCGGTCCTTGAAGGAGCCGGTGGGGTTGAGGCCGTCGTATTTGAGAAACACGCGTACGCCCCGTCCGATGCGGCTGGCCAGGGCCTGGCTTGGAATCAGGGGGGTGGCCCCCTCCCGCAGGGTGATCACCGGTGTGGCGTCGCTCACCGGCAACCAGGAGCGGTAGGCCTCGATCAGCTCCTCGCCGCTGTCGGCATTGAAGACGTGATCGGGAGAGGTCGCGCAATATTCGAGGATGGTGCGCCCGTCGCCGGTGCGCTGCACGCCCGACGGCACCTGAAACCCGACTGTATAGATC
>NZ_JADEWP010000044.1:0-14411 GCF_015207535.1 Cyanobium sp. LEGE 06143
GAGATGGTGATCAGGGGTGATCGAGCCGCCGTAGCTGGGATAGGGGGCGGGGAAGTCTGCGGTGAAGACGAGGTCGTCGACCTCGGCGAGCACGCGCTTGCCGGCATGGCGGGCGAAGGTGAGGGCTCGGATGACGCCGTAGGTGGCCGGCGTGCGGCAGAAGATGACGGCATCGGCCCAGGCGATCAGCTCGGTGCAGCTCCAGTCGTCCAGTTCGCCGCGGTCGATACAGCGCACCTCGGAGCCGAGGCGCTCGAGTTGGAGACGCTTCTGCTCCACGCGGTAGAGCCAGCACTGGGAGAGAGCCTGCTCGCCGATCAGGAGCCAGCGCTGGGGCGGCTCAGGGGATGGTGCAAGGGGCCTGCAGCCGAAGCCGGGATCACTCCAGAGGGCTTGTGCGATCTGACTGAGGATGGCGATGCTCTGCTCGCGCACGGCGAGGCCGAGGCTGGCGGGCTGCTCGAGGGCGATCAGCTGATCGACCAGGGCGAAGGCCTGGGTGTTGATGTGCCAGCCGAGCTGATCGAGCAGGCGGCGGGTGAAGGAGAAACGGGGGTTGCGCTGCTGCCAGGCGGGCACCAGGGGCAGGAGGCGCTCGAGGGCGGCCTGGGTAGTGACGAGCGACTGGTTGCTGAGCTCGAGCAGGGCGAGGGCCTGATCGAAGGCCCCCAGGGCGGGTTCGCGGTGGGCCATGCGCTGGTGGAAGAGCGCGATGGCGACGTTCAGGGCCTTGCCACGGCGGAGCTGGAGGCGCAGGCGGTCGGGGGAGTCATTGATGCCGTTGGGCTCGAGCAGGTTGAGGAGGGTGTCGGCGAGCTGGAGATCGCCGAAGACCTGGTCGGCAAGACGGGCGAGGCTACGAATCAGCGGAGCCAGGTCTGAAGGTTGGGGCGGTTCGTGCTGGTTGAGCAGGGTGGCGACCACCACGTTGAAGAGTGGCCTGAGCTGATCGGCCCAGCAACGCTGTTCGTCGGCGGTGGGGGCGAAGTGACAGCGTTCGGAGAGCTGGGCGGTGAGGTGTTGGGCGAGATCAGCCGCGATGGCGACGGTGGCAGGGGATGGCTGGAAGTGATGGAGGTGTGATTGATCCCAGCTGCGGCAGAGGTGGGCGAGGGCGAGGAAGATGAGTTCGGAGCGGCTGCAGCTTTCGGCGTCCACGCCGAGAAGGAGAGCGGGGTTGTCGGCGGCGGCACGCTGGGCGAGGGCAATCGGTGAGGTGTTCCAAACGCCGGCTAGGGCGGAGAGCGCGCACCACTCGACCATCAGGTAGCGACAGCGTGTGAGCTGTGCGGCCGACTGTTCCTGGGAGAACCAGAGGCTGAGTTTCTCGATCTCCGATTCGCGCAAGGCGCGCTTCACCAGATCGTCAACAAGGAAGGCCTTGCCCTCTGGCTTCAATGACCAGTCACCACGGCCCAAGGTGGCCAGATGATCACTGGTTACGACCTTGATCTGGAGATGATCGAGGGCCTTCAGGGTTTGGATTGGCAGGGTTGAAAGATCCAGCTTGATGGCGAAGCCGCAATGGATTCGCTCGATACCCCGACGGGCCACGTCGCTACGGGGGAGATCAGCCTTGCCGCGCCCGACCACGACTCCTGCAATCATGATCTTGAGTTCAGGAGCGACCCCCGGGATCCGTTGGTGGCACCAGCCGATCAAGACCCCAGCGTCATTGAGCTCCTCCACGACACCGCCTACCTTGGCCGGATTAATCGGGCAGGATGTGGTCGCGATGTCCATGGCATTCAGAAAGCGAATCAGGGGAGGCGTGCATTGTCCGTCGAAACGGGCATCTAGATCCGCTTCGAGGCTCTCCCAAAGAGTGGGATTGAAATCTCTTCCGGTTGCGATCAGGGAAAGGCGAGAAGAAGAGTCGGCTGTCCTAATGTAATCAAGAAGGGGGTGCTTGCTGGTAGGAAGGCCAGTGCTAACAGCCTTCCTGCGTTCGCGAAGATAATGTTGACAGTCGAATAGTGGGTGTGGGCTGATAAGATGTTGAAAGGGTGGCTGAAGTGCGGCGAATTGAGCCAATACAGATTGATCTGTGTTGAATTGAATCTGCCAGTAGTTTAGTTGTGCAAGAATATGGTCTGGAATGAACAGGAGCCCTTGGGGCTCTTGGCTTCTGGCACTGTGATTCAGATGGTCGAGTAGTGTTGGCACTGTGCCCTTTGAGGGTTTGTCGTGCGACGGCATTCCCGTCAGCAAGGGGCAATCCACTTCGGCATGGCCTTGGGGGCGCATGAATGCTTTCAAGATGGCAATTAAGGGCCATCTCTTGCGCTGCTTGTGCTTATTGGCTGTAGGGTTGATGACGCTAAGCCATCCCGAAGCATTGAGTGTGTCAAGCTCGTGAAGCAGTCTTGAGGGCTCAATGTAGTCAAGTAGGTATTTTTCGACGATTCTGGATGAAATGCTTGCTAAATTCCTGTGCCCTGAGTTCTTTGTGGAAGGGTTGGGGAATCCTGCTTCAGTGAATCTTTTTAAGGTCTTATCGTAACGTCTCTCCCAGATGGCATTAAATAAGTGTTGGAGTCTGGTGCTCATTGTCGGCAGTGGGAGTAGACAGGGCAGTCCTCGGCGGCCTGCTCTTGTGTCTGAGTCAAGTCAATCCTGTTTTGAATGGATGTCGGCTGGCCTTGTGCCTGAAGTCTTAGTATTTCTGCGCTGCAGGTGTACATGAGAGATGAATCTACTCCAAAAGGGGGGGGCGATGCTCGATGTCAAGCGATCTCCGGTTAGTTCCTTTTCGGTTATCTAGGATACTGCGCTATGAGCCTCTGAACCTCTCCCGCGTGGTAGCTGCTCCTCGTCAGAGGCGTGCTCACCACCTGGAGAAAGCCCAGGGACTCCTCGCCGTGGAGCTGGTACGCCTTGAATTGCTCAGGGGACACGAAGCGATCCACCGGAAGGTGCTTCGGCCCTGGGGAGAGGTACTGGCCGATCGTCACGATGTCGACGGCGTTGGCGCGCAGATCAGCTAGCACCTCCAGCACTTCGGCATCGCTCTCGCCCAGCCCCACCATCAGCCCTGATTTCGTGTAGGTGCGCGGCCACCCCTGTCTCACCCGCTGCAGCAACTGCAGGGACCGGGCGTACTGCCCCTGGGGGCGGACGGACTTGTACAGGCGAGGCACCGTTTCGATGTTGTGGTTCAGCACATCAGGTGCCGCGTCCATCACCGTCGCCAGGGCCTGCCAGTTGCCGCAGAAATCCGGGATCAGCAGTTCGATCGTGGTGCGGGGTGAGCGCTTGCGCACGTCGGCCATGCAGGCGACAAACTGGCTTGCCCCGCCGTCTGCCAGGTCGTCGCGGTTCACCGAGGTGATCACCACGTGAAGGAGGCCCAGCCGGTGCACTGCCTCGCCCAGCCGCTCCGGCTCGCTGGGGTCGAGGGCCCGCACGCTTTTGTCGAAGTCGATGTCGCAGTAGGGGCAGGCCCTGGTGCAGCCCGGGCCCATGATCAAGAAGGTGGCGGTTCCCCCAGCGAAGCATTCGCCGATGTTCGGGCAGCTGGCCTCCTGGCAGACCGTGTTGAGCTTCAGATCCAGCAGCAGTTCCGCCACCTCGCCAATGCGCTCCCGCTGGGGGGCCTTCACGCGCAGCCACTCGGGTTTCAGCAAGGGGGCAGACCGGCCCGGGGCAGGCCGCAGCAGAGGAATCTCACTGTAGAAAGTCAGGCCGTCTCTCAGGTCAGCCTGCCGCTGTCGGCCCCCGCCGCCAACTGCTGCGCCGGCGTCGCTCCTCCATCGGCGGTCCTCTAAAGTCCAGCCCATCGGGATGTAGCGCAGCTTGGTAGCGCACTTCGTTCGGGACGAAGGGGCCGCAGGTTCGAATCCTGTCATCCCGACTTTGGCTCAGCTCAGCTCGGCTCCCGGGTAGCCCCTGGGGGTCACCATGCGGCCATCACGGCAGTAGCTGGTGCTGTTCCCCACCAGCACCAGGGTCAGCATGTCCACCGTCTCGATCGGCAGCTCGCCGAGGGTGTGCAGGCTCACCTGCTCATCCGCACGCCCCAGCTGCCGGGCGATCACCACCGGGGTGCTGGCGGGCCTGGCGGCCAGCAGGATCGCCCTGGCCTGCCCCAGCTGCCAGTCGCGGTCTCGGGAGCGGGGGTTGTAGAGCGCCACCACGAAATCCCCTGCGGCCGCGCTGCGCAGGCGCTGCTCAATCACCGGCCATGGGGTGAGCCGGTCGCTGAGGCTCACGGTGCAGAAATCGTGCATCAAGGGGGCTCCCGCCCGGGCCGCCGCCAGTTGGAGTGCCGAGATTCCCGGGTGCACCGTGAATGAGGGGCGGGCATCGTCCGGTTGGGCCAGCCACAGCTCCAGGGCCAGGCCGGCCATGGCATAGATGCCGCTGTCGCCCGAGGACACAAGGGCCACGCTCACCCCCTGGTTAGCCAGGTCCAAGGCCAGGCGGCAGCGCTGGCGCTCCTCCGTGAGGCGGCCGTCGAGGCGCAGCTGATCGGGCCGGCGCAGCGGTTCAAGCAGATCGAGGTAGAGCCCGTAGCCCACCCACACGCTGGCCTCGGCCAGGGCACGGCGCCCATCCGGGGTGAGCAGATCCAGCCGCCCCGGACCGCTGCCCACCAGGTGCAGCTGGCCCCGCTGGGGAGCCCACTGCTCCTTGGCCAGGGCAATGGCCAGGGTGGCGGCACCCTGTTCCCCCGGGTTGGCCCGTTCGATCACTTTGGCCTGCATCAGCTGGGCGCCGGGCCCCGCGGCCAGCAGGGCAGCGGCTTCGGCCACGCTGGCGGTGCCCATCTCAGCGGCCACCACTGCCGATGGGGTGGGCACCGCTACGGCGCTCAGGGCCGCGGCAGACAGCCAGCGCAGCGGCCAGTGGCGGTGGCGGGCCAGCTCCAGCAGGGCCGGTTCATCGGCCTTGCGGTCGATGCTGGCCAGCCCGGCGATGGCCTCCTCCGCCAGGTTGAGGCCCTCCAGCTGCAGGTTCACCAGTCGCTCCAGCAGGGCCAGGCTGGTATGGCGTTCGCAGCCGATCCCGAGCCACAGCCCTGGAGGATGCCAGCGACAGCCTGGGCCGCGCTGCACCGTGATCAGCAGCTGGGTCGCCGGATCAGCGTCGCTGGGGGCCAAGGCTTGAACGGGCGGCAGCCTGCGGCTGGCCTCGAGCTCCAGCCAGCAGCGACTGCCCTGGTTCTGCTGCAGCACCAGCTGGCCAGGATCCCGGGCCGCTCGTTGCATCAGGGCGCTCCAATCCCCCCCCGGGCCGCGCCGCCAGCCCCATCGCGTCCCGAACTGGTCCAGGGCCAGGGTTCCCGTGCCGCTGCTGCTGCCCGTGCGCACCACCTGGCCACCGAGCAGGGCGGCGACCCGCTCGGCCAGGGCTTCGGCTCCGGCTGCGTGGGCTCCCAGCAGGGGAATGGCGAACTGGCCCCGCGGATCGAGCACCACCACGGCGGGATCGTGCTGTTTGTCCACCAGCAGGGGCGCCACCAGCCGCAACACCAGGCCACAGGCCCCCACCACCACAAAGCCGCGGGCCTGCGGCCACTGCTGCTGCAGGCAGGCCCGCGGGCCGGCGGCGTCGCCGCTGCCCACGCGATGGGCGATCAGGCCCGCCGTCAGCAGCTGATCCAGCAGCCCATCCCCGTCCTGGCTGAAGCTCAGCCCCCAGACCCCTTCAGGCGCTGGAACGACCACTGGTGGAGCCGCGATCAGCGGGTTCCTGCCTGGTGTGCTCACGGGGCCCACCGCTGGCCCAACCCGGCCAGGGGCCCCTGCCGCTCAGGTGTGGCCTGGCTGGCGTCGGCCTGGCTCGCCTGGCTGCTGGACGCACCGGTCGGCCTGCTGTCCATCGGAGCGCTGCCCAGCTCAGGCTCCGCTGCTGCCGGCTGCGGCTCTTGCTGTGCCGCTGGCTGGGCATCCGGTTCGGGCTGCTCGCTCTGCTCTGGCTGCCTGCTCTGCTCTGAGTGGCTGGCTCGCTCAGGCTGGCCAGCGGTCTCAGTGTCATCCGGGAGGGCCGGTTCGGCGGGGTTCTGCTGAGCGGGCGTGGGCTCGGACCCAGGCATCGCCGTCAGGCCCGCGTCGTCGCCTTCGGGTTCGCCTCTCTGCTGGTCGCCGCTCGCCTCAGCGTTGCTGGAGGCTGGCTCAACGGGCTGCTCGCCCAGGAGCTGGGCCAGTGGCTGGGCGCTCAGGGATGGAGCTTCCCAGGCGGCGGCTGGAGCCAGCGGGTCGATCCACACCTCGCGCACGAGGCTGTTGAAGGGTGGGTTCAGGGGCGCCCCCTGGCCATCCACCAGCTCCAGCAACACAGCGTTGGAGCCAGTGCGCCAGCCCCTGAGCCAGAGGGGGGTGCTGTCGTCCACCAGAAAGCTGTCACCATTCACTGTGATGCGCAGCCGCCAGCTGCCATCGCCCGGCCGCAGCCCCTGCAGCGGGGCATCCCGCAGCAGCCAGTCCACCAGCACCGGTTGGTGCCGGACGCCCTCCAGGCTGGCCGAGGGAATCAGCTGGGGGCTGCCTGGGGCCGGCTGGCTCAGGGGGTTGGTGTTGACGCGGGCCAGCCGGATCTGGTCGAAGGCGCCGGGATCCTTCACGGCCTCGCCCCAGGGCCGGGCGGCATAGGCACTCACACGGTGGCTGCCGGCGCCCAGCTCCGGCAGCTCGAGCCGCAGGCTGGTGGCCCCTGGGGCTGGACCCTGGCTGAGCCGGATCGGGGCCTGGTTGTCGATCTGCACCACCAGATGGGCACCCAGCCCCAGCTCGCCCGCATCGGCCAGGGGCCAGTCGCGAACGGTCAGCTCAAGGGTCCAGGGCCCGGCCTTCAGCAGGCTGTTGTCGGCAGGGGCCTGAATCCTCACCCCGGGGTGGTGACTCGCCAGGGCGGTCTGCAACTGGGCCACGGCCCCCGGAGGCGGCACCTCCTGCAGCCGTCCCGCGGGGGCCACCGGGCTGATCGGCCCAGCGGGATCCGTCTGGTTCGGGCCGGCCCGCAGGGCACGGCTGCCACAGGCTGTGGCGAGCAGGACAACCAGCAGCAGAGCAGCCGTCAACGGGCCCAACCGCTGCCTGATCCTGGCCAGACCCCTTGCGGCTGGTCTGGGCTGCGCCTCTGCGCTCAGCTGCGCCCTCACCCTGTCTGGTCCCCGCAAGCTTGCCTGCATTCTGCTGGCAGGCAGGCGATGGAGACCCGCCTGTGTCACCGACAGACTTCTTTCCAGGCTGACGATGTAACAAAGCAGATGGAAAGTATTGGAATGGCGTATCTCTAACTGCCCAGCAGACCCCAGTGCTGGCCTGGGAAGGCGCCGGATTGAACCTTTGTAACTGGGCGCCCAAGGGGCATGGATTTGACCCTTATAGTGCCGCCAGCGGTCCCCTACCTGGGGCCCAAAGCCCCAGCCATGGCAACGGATCTCGCCACTTCGCGAGGCCCCTGTCGGCTGGAGCCCATGACAGGCCCGGCTCCGGCAGGTCCGGTCATGGGGCCCATCAGTCATCCGTCTCCGCCTCGCGCGGATGCGATGGCTTCCAGGGGTGGATCACCACCTCGACCCCGTCCCTCGAGGAACGTCTCGATGACCATCAGCCCACCAGAGCGTGGGGAAAAGGCCAAGGCCATGGTCGACCGGAACCCCGTTCCGGCCACGTTCGAGCTTTTTGAAAAGCCCGGACACTTCGACAGAACCTTGGCCAAAGGTCCCAAAACCACCACCTGGGTTTGGAACCTCCACGCCAACGCTCACGATTTCGACAGCCACACGAGCGACCTCGAAGAGGTCTCTCGCAAGATCTTCTCTGCTCACTTCGGCCATCTGGCCGTCATTTTCATCTGGTTGAGCGGCGCCTTCTTCCACGGAGCCCGCTTCTCCAACTACACCGGCTGGCTGGCTGACCCTCTGCACGTCAAGCCTTCAGCCCAGGTGGTCTGGCCCATTTTTGGCCAGGAAATTCTCAATGGTGATGTGGGTGCCGGCTTCCACGGCATTCAGATCACCTCCGGACTCTTCCACGTGTGGAGGGCCTGGGGCTTCACCAATGAGTTCCAATTGCTCTGCACGGCAATCGGCGCTCTGGTGATGGCCGGCCTGATGCTCAACGCGGGCGTCTTCCACTACCACAAAGCAGCCCCCAAGCTCGAGTGGTTCCAGAACGTTGAGTCGATGCTCAACCACCATCTGGCTGGACTGCTTGGCCTGGGCTCCCTGTCCTGGACAGGGCACCTCCTGCACGTGTCCCTGCCTACCACGGCTCTGATGGATGCAATTGATGCCGGCCAGCCGCTGGCGATCAATGGCAAGACCATCGCCTCCTATGCCGACATCCCGCTGCCCCACGAGTTCATCAACCAGGATGTGATCTCGCAGCTCTACCCCGGATTCGGTGCTGGCATCTCCGCCTTCTTCACCGGTAACTGGGCGGCCTACAGCGATTTCCTCACCTTCAAGGGTGGTTTGAATCCTGTGACGGGCAGCCTCTGGATGACAGACATTGCGCATCACCATCTGGCGATCGCCGTGCTGTTCATTGTGGCGGGCCACATGTACCGCACCAACTGGGGCATCGGCCACAGCATCAAGGAAATCCTGGAAGGTCAGAAGGGCGACCCCCTGCTCTTCCCGGCTCCCAAGGGCCACGATGGTCTGTTCGAGTTCATGACCACCAGCTGGCATGCCCAGCTCGGCGTGAACCTGGCCTTGTTCGGCTCGCTGACCATCATCGTGGCGCATCACATGTATGCGATGCCGCCCTATCCCTACATCGGGATTGATTACGCCACTCAGCTTTCACTCTTCACCCACCACATGTGGATTGGAGGCTTCCTGATCGTTGGCGCCGGTGCCCACGCTGCCATTGCCATGGTGCGTGACTACGACCCCGCCAAGCACATCGATAACGTGCTGGATCGCGTCCTCAAGGCCCGCGATGCCCTGATCAGCCACCTGAACTGGGTGTGCATCTGGCTCGGCTTCCACAGCTTCGGCCTCTACATCCACAACGACACCATGCGTGCCCTGGGCCGTCCCCAGGACATGTTCAGCGACTCCGCCATTGCTCTGAAGCCCATCTTCGCGCAGTGGATCCAGGGTCTGCACGCCGCTGCAGCCGGCAGCACCGCTCCCAACGCCCTCGCCGGCGTGAGTGAAGTGTTCAATGGCGCCGTGGTGGCGGTGGGTGGCAAGGTCGCCGCTGCTCCAATCCCCCTGGGCACGGCGGACTTCATGGTCCACCACATCCACGCCTTCACGATCCACGTCACCGTGCTGATCCTGCTGAAGGGTGTGCTCTACAGCCGCAGCTCCCGCCTCGTTCCCGACAAGGCGAACCTCGGTTTCCGCTTCCCCTGCGACGGCCCCGGCCGTGGCGGTACCTGCCAGGTGTCGGCTTGGGACCACGTGTTCCTCGGCCTGTTCTGGATGTACAACTCCCTGTCGATCGTGATCTTCCACTTCTCCTGGAAGATGCAGAGCGACGTGTGGGGCACCGTCAATGCTGACGGCAGCGTCCAGCACATCACCAACGGCAATTTTGCCCAGAGCGCCATCACCATCAATGGTTGGCTGCGTGACTTCCTGTGGGCCCAGGCCGCACAGGTGATCAACAGCTATGGCTCAAGCTCCAGTGCCTACGGCCTGATGTTCCTGGGTGCCCACTTCATCTGGGCCTTCAGCCTCATGTTCCTGTTCAGTGGCCGCGGCTACTGGCAAGAGCTGATTGAGTCCATCGTCTGGGCTCATAACAAGCTGAAGGTGGCGCCGGCCATTCAGCCCCGCGCCCTTTCCATCACCCAGGGCCGTGCCGTGGGTGTCGCCCATTACCTGCTGGGCGGCATCGCGACCACTTGGTCCTTCTTCCTGGCCCGCATGATTGCGGTCGGCTGACCTTTCCTGACCTTTCCCAATGGCAACGAAATTTCCTTCGTTCAGCCAGGGTCTGGCACAGGACCCGACTACCCGCCGTATTTGGTACGGCATTGCCACGGCTCACGACTTCGAGAGCCACGACGGCATGACCGAGGAGCGGCTTTACCAAAAGCTGTTCTCCACCCACTTCGGTCACCTGGCCATCATCGGCCTCTGGGTTTCGGGCAACCTGTTCCATATCGCCTGGCAGGGCAACTTTGAGCAGTGGGTCACCGATCCTCTGCATGTCCGTCCCATCGCTCACGCGATCTGGGATCCCCACTTCGGTGAAGGCGCCATCGCTGCCTTCACCCAGGCGGGCGCTTCTTCTCCGGTGAACATCGCCTATTCCGGTCTGTACCACTGGTGGTACACGATCGGGATGCGCTCCAACGCCGAGCTCTATCAAGGGGCCATCTTCATGATGATCCTCTCGGCCTGGGCTCTGTTCGCCGGCTGGCTTCACCTTCAACCCAAGTTCAGGCCTTCCCTGGCCTGGTTCAAGAACGCTGAATCCCGGCTCAACCACCACCTGGCTGTGCTGTTCGGCTTCAGCTCGATCGCCTGGACCGGACACCTGGTTCACGTGGCCATTCCTGAATCCCGTGGTCAGCACGTCGGTTGGGACAACTTCCTCTCCGTGTCGCCTCACCCGGCAGGTCTGGGTCCCTTCTTCACTGGTAACTGGGGCGTTTACGCCCAGAACCCCGACACCGCTTACCAGGTGTTCGGCACCGCTGAAGGCGCGGGCACCGCGATCCTCACCTTCCTGGGTGGTTTCCACCCCCAGAGTGAGGCCCTCTGGCTCACCGATATTGCCCATCACCACCTGGCGATTGGCTGTATTTTTGTGATCGCTGGCCACATGTACCGGACCAACTTCGGTATCGGTCACTCGATCAGGGAGATCCTTGAGGCTCACAACCCACCCAAGGGCACCCCTGGTGACCTCGGCGCTGGCCACAAGGGTCTGTACGACACCATCAACAACTCGCTCCACTTCCAGCTGGGTCTGGCCCTGGCCAGCCTCGGTGTGGTGACGAGCCTGGTGGCTCAGCACATGTATGCCCTGCCGTCCTACGCGTTCATCGCCAAGGACTACACAACGCAGGCTGCCCTTTACACCCACCACCAGTACATCGCCATCTTCCTGATGTGCGGTGCCTTCGCTCACGGTGCGATCTTCTTCATCCGTGACTACGACCCCGAGGCCAACAGGAACAACGTTCTTGCTCGGATGTTGGAGCACAAGGAAGCGATCATCAGCCACCTGAGCTGGGTCTCTCTGTTCCTCGGTTTCCACACCCTGGGTCTCTACGTCCACAACGACGTGGTCGTGGCCTTCGGCACTCCCGAGAAGCAGATCCTGATTGAGCCGGTGTTCGCCCAGTTCGTGCAGGCTTCCTCCGGTAAGGCCCTCTACGGCATGGACATTCTGCTCTCCAATTCCGAGAGCATTGCGTCCACCGCCTGGCCCAACTACGGCGCCGTCTGGCTGCCTGGTTGGCTGGACAGCCTCAACTCCGGCACCAACTCCCTGTTCCTCCAGATCGGTCCTGGTGACTTCCTGGTGCACCATGCCATCGCGCTTGGTCTCCACACCACCACCTTGATCCTGGTGAAGGGCGCCCTGGATGCCCGGGGTTCCAAGCTGATGCCCGACAAGAAGGACTTCGGTTATTCCTTCCCCTGCGACGGCCCCGGCCGTGGCGGCACCTGCGACATCAGCGCCTGGGACGCCTTCTATCTGGCTGTCTTCTGGGCCCTGAACACTGTGGGTTGGGTCACCTTCTACTGGCACTGGAAGCACCTCGCCATCTGGCAGGGCAACGTGGCCCAGTTCAACGAATCCAGCACCTATCTGATGGGCTGGTTCCGCGATTACCTGTGGCTCAACAGCTCCCAGCTGATCAACGGCTACAACCCCGCTGGTTCCAACAACCTGGCGGTCTGGGCCTGGATGTTCCTGTTCGGCCACCTTGTGTGGGCAACGGGCTTCATGTTCCTGATCTCCTGGCGTGGTTACTGGCAGGAGCTGATCGAGACCATCGTCTGGGCCCACCAGCGCACCCCGCTCGCCAACCTGGTGGGCTGGCGTGACAAGCCCGTGGCCCTGTCCATCGTTCAGGCCCGTGTGGTTGGTCTGGCCCACTTCACCGTGGGTTACTTCCTCACCTACGCGGCGTTCCTGATCGCCTCCACCTCTGGCAAGTTCGGCTGACGCAGCCTGACGCTTGCCTCGCTCGAGGGACCACCAATCCAACCCCGGCTCAGGCCGGGGTTTTTTTCATGTCATTGCTCCATCTGTTGGCACTCGCGCCGTGATGAGTTCTCTGTCCACGGCCACCTCGTCGGTGTTGGTGGCCCTTGGCGTGGTGCCAGGAGCCTGGCTGCGCTACAGGGTGGTCAACCACCTGGAGCCTGCGCTGCCCCGCAAGCACTGGGGCACCTTTGTTGTGAATGTGGTGGCCTGTTTTGCCCTCGGTCTGCTGGCTGCCTTGCAGCAGGGTGGCGGCCCGGGAGCCCGCAGCACGATGCTGTTGCTGGGCACCGGCTTCTTCGGAGGTTTCAGCACCTTTTCCTCCCTCGTGGCTGAGCTGCACCAGGTGTTGCAGCGCCGCCATTGGGGCGAGGCCTGTGCCCTGGCCGGCGGCTCGCTGCTGGCGGGTCTGCTGGCCATGCAGGCCGGGCTGCTGATCGGTGCCCTGGGATGAGAGAACCCCTGAAGCGGGAGTCCAAGGAGTTGCTGCTGTTGACGCTCGGTGCCGTGCCGGGTGGGCTGCTCCGCTGGCAGCTCGACCTGGCGGCGGCAGCTCAGGCCGGCCCTGGGGCAGCCCTGTTGCAGGCTTCGCTGTTGGCGAATCTGAGCGGTTGCCTGTTGATCGGCCTGCTGATCGTTCAGCCCGCCAGCCGGGCCCGCCTCTACCTCTGGGCTGGTGTGGGTTTCTGTGGCTGTCTCACCACGTTTTCTTCCTGGATGCTCTCCATCGCCCAGCAGCTCGCCCTGGGGCACTGGCTCGGGGTGACAGCCATCGTTGCCGGGAATCTGTTGGGCGGCCTGCTGCTGGTGGCCTGCGGCGCCTGGCTGGGCTCAGCACTCCTGGACCGCAACCAGCCCTGAGGTCGCCGCGTCGGCATTCCTCAGCGGGCGCTGGCGTAGTTCTGGCGCACGTAGGCCCAGTCTTCGCAGCGGAGTTCATTGCCATCGGTCTGGGCGCGCTCGCCCTGCAGGCAGGCCACCGTGGCGGCGTGGCCCTGCACCAGGCCACTGCTTCTGCCCTTTTCCTGCAGGGCCGCGGCCGCCGAGCCTGTGGGCGCTTCGGTGCTGTTGGGAGTGGCGCTGCTGCTTTGGCTGCCGCTGCCGCTGGTCGGTGGCAGCGCCGGGGCAGCGGGTGGCTCCGGCTCGGGCGCGTTCTGCGGCTGACAGCCGCCAAGCAGCAGCAGGGCGCTGGCTGTCAGGGCCAGGCCTGCAGGCCAGACGCCCTGCTGAGCCAACCCACGGCGTGGGCAGGCCAGCATGCGCTTTGGGCGGGAAACCTGCGTGCCCATGAAGCTCTCCAGCGACTGCTTCTCCATCCTCACCCGCCAAACAAAAACCCCGCCAACGGCGGGGCTTGGATGGACCTTGATGCAGCAGCGATGGTCGGCAAGGCTGCCAGCAGAGCTGCTGGATCTCAGCCCATGCTCCAGACGCCACCGGCAATGCTCCCCAGAGGGGAAACCATGGCGGTGGTCGCCAGGAACCAGGCGAAGGCCGCACCACCGCAACCGCCCAGCCAGAAGCCGCTGGCGAACTCAGCCCAGCCGGCCTTGGTGAACAGGTCTGCAGGCGGATTGTCCACAGTGGCGTCCGCTGGCTGCACGTTGGGGCCTGTGCCCGCTGTGCCGTAGATCGACAGGCAGACCGTGAGGATCGACACCAGACCGATCGCAGCCAGCAGACCACTGGTGCTGGCGTACTCGGTGAGCCGCAGGGGGCCCGTGAACGCGAAGGGTCCGTACAGCAGGAAGCCATGGGCCATGCCCACTTCCAGGCCGCGCCGGTTGGGCGACAGGGAAGGGCGATAGGCCGGCAGGGCATTCAGGAACGCCTTGCTGAAATAGCTGCTGTTGACGGGAGTGGCCAGATTGCCGACACAGGGGTCGGCCACGGGGGTCACGGTCATGGGGATGGATGTGAGGGTGTTGAAAGGGGCGTCGGCACTCCGAGGCCCGGAGCGCTCAGTCGCGGGCTTCAATCACGTTGAACAACAGCGCCATCGCCACGGCTGGGCCGAGGATCCCGACGAGGGGCACGAACACCGAGGGCATCCAGGCGGCAGCAAATTCTCCAGTCATGGCGCAGGCCAGTAGCAACCGCCGGTACTGTAAGGATCCTTTCCAGCACAGCCTTCTTGGGCCCTGCTGGGCGACATAAAAGTTCAATCCATGCCTACCTCCAGTCTCGCTGCCCTGGCCGGTCTGCTGGCCCTGGCGCTCTGGTGGCTCGGTCGCCGTCCCCCCGCCCGCCTGCTGCGCTCCACCGATGCCAGTGCGGTGG
>NZ_JADEWP010000047.1:0-14330 GCF_015207535.1 Cyanobium sp. LEGE 06143
AAACTGGCCCACCCGCCTTGAGATGGCCGCCGGAACCACAACGTGATTGACGCGCCGCGACAGCCTGGTCACGATCCCGATCCCCGCTGCGATCTCAGGCTCCAGCGGGCTTCCGAACAACCACTCTCTACCGGTCAACCAGATTGACGCCACCCGTCAACCTGATTGACACGGGACAGCTAAACAAGGTGTGTGGTTCAGGAGTAGAGGTCTGCATTGCCCCGCTCTGATATCGGCAAAGGTGTGGCTGCCCTGCGGCGGTGGAGCTCCTGGCCCGGGCTCTGGCGCTCTGCCGCGGCGTACGTGAAACCAGGCGATCCAGCCAACCCATCCAGCCTCGATGCGTCGTCGTTTCTGCTCGCTGAGGCTTGCCTGGAGGAACCGCTCTGGGTTGTGGAGGTGAGCGCCCAGGCCGAGCTCAGGGACAGGTTGATCAGCATGGGCCTGCATCGGGGTCGCTCACTGCGGGTGGTGATGCGCGCTGCCCGCGACTCCCATCTGGTGGCGGTCGCCAATGCCCGCCTGGCACTGGATGGGGCAATGAGCCGAGCCATCCGGGTCCGCCGCTCAGCCGTCGAGATCGCCCCGGAAGCGCCGTCAAGCTCCATTCCATCGCTCGCTTCATCCATGGACATCTCACCCCAGAGACCCACGCAGCAGCCCGGCTCAGCGCCCCCGGTGGATCAGGTGCAGCTGCAGACCCTCCCCGCAGGCAGCCGCGGCCGTGTTCAGGGGTATCGGCAGGGCTCGAGAAGTTACCGCCAGAAACTTCTGGCCATGGGCCTCACTCCTGGAACCGAGTTTGAAGTCACTCGCCATGCCCCAATGGGCGATCCGGTGGAATTGAAAGTGCGGGGATTCTCACTCATGCTGCGCAAGCATGAAGCTGACATGTTGATCGTTACGGTGCTACGCCATGCCTGAAGCCATCATCGCCCTTTGTGGCAATCCGAATTGTGGCAAGACAACCCTGTTCAACGAGCTGACTGGCACCAATCAGAGGGTTGGCAATTGGCCCGGAGTCACGGTCGAGCGCAAGGAAGGCCTGCTCGAGGTTGGCTCCATGCCGGTGCGGCTCGTGGATCTGCCTGGTATCTACTCGCTTGACCTGGCTGATTCCCAGGGAGGCCTCGATGAAAAGGTGGCCAGGGATTACCTGACCTCCGGCAAAGTGAATCTGATCATTAATATTGTTGATGCCTCGAATCTGGAGCGGAATCTCTATCTCACTGCCCAGATCATGGAGATGCGTCTCCCCATGATCGTGGTGCTCAACATGATCGATGTGGCCGAAGAGGCGGGCTTCGCCACCGACAGCGTCGCCCTCTCCGAGCGACTGGGATCCCCGGTCGTTCCGCTGGTGGCCGCAAAGGGCATCGGGGTGGAGAGCCTCCTGCATGGCGTGGAGCGTGAGCTGCAGAGCCCGACGCCACCCCGGCCCTATGTGGCCTACCCGCCAGTGGTGGAAGATGCCATTGCCGCCCTGATGCCCCAGCTCGGCTGCTTGAGCGCCGCTGTGGGCGCCGGCAGCCTCACGCCGGACCACCGCTGGCTGGCCCTCAAGCTTCTGGAGGGCGGTTCCCAGGGCGAGACCCTGCTAACCGGCCGGCGCGAGCTGAGCCAGCAGGTGGCGAGCCATCGGCGCCGCATCCGCCAGGTTCTCCAGGAAGACATCGATGTGGTCTTCGCCGACAGCCGCTACGGCTGGATCCGGCAGCTGGTCTCTGGCGTGGCCAGGCAGACCCGTCTCGTCAGCCGCAGTGTGTCAGACCGGATCGATCAGGTGGTGCTGAACCGGTGGCTGGGGATCCCCATCTTCCTGTTGGTGATGTATGCACTCTTTCTGGTGACGATCAACATCGGTGGAGCATTTATTGATTTCTTTGACATTGCTGCGGGCACCATCTTCGTGGATGGATTCGGCGCCCTGCTGGCTGCGGCTCAGATGCCTGAATGGCTGATCCTGATCCTTGCCGGAGGTGTCGGTGCCGGCATCCAGACTGTAGCCACGTTCATTCCCATCATTGGAATCCTGTTCCTTTTTCTGGCCATCCTGGAGGATTCGGGCTACATGGCCCGGGCGGCCTTCGTGATGGATCGCTTCATGCGCTTGATCGGCCTGCCAGGCAAATCATTCGTACCCATGCTGATCGGATTTGGCTGCAATGTGCCTGCCATCATGGCCACCCGTACGCTTGAAAACAGGCGCGATCGGTTGCTCACGATCATGATGAATCCCTTCATGTCCTGTGGGGCGCGACTGCCGGTCTACGCGCTATTCGCTGCGGCCTTTTTCCCTTTATCCGGTCAGAATGTGGTGTTTGGTCTTTACCTCATCGGTATTGCCATGGCCGTGCTCACCGGCCTGATCCTGAAAACCACCATCCTGCGTGGCCAGGCATCCCATTTCGTCATGGAGTTGCCGGCCTACCACATGCCCACCATCACAGGGGTGCTGATCCGAGCCTGGGAGCGGTTGAAAAGCTTCATCATGCGGGCCGGAAAAGTGATTGTGATCATGGTGATGGTGCTCAGCATCCTCAGTTCAGTGGGTGTTGATGGCAGCTTTTCCAATGAGAACAGTGATCGATCTGTGCTCAGCAGTGTCAGCCGATCGATCACTCCTGTCTTCAGCCCTCTCGGCATCCGTCAGGAGAACTGGCCGGCCACGGTGGGAATTTTCACGGGTGTGTTTGCCAAGGAGGCCGTTGTGGGCACCCTTGATGCGCTCTATTCCACGCTTGGGGCTCAGGATGATGCGGCCCGAGGCCTCGCTCCCCAGGCCGACGACGACTTCCGCTTCTGGGATGGCCTGGCCGAGGCGGTCGCCACCATTCCAGCCAACCTCTCGGAGGTTCCCGCCATGCTGCTCGACCCCCTGGGATCACTGTGGGTGATGTCAGCAACGTGGATTCAGCGGCCGAGGCGCAAGCGGTTGGGGTGGGAACGTTCGGAGCCATGGCCACCCGCTTCAACGGCAGGATCGGAGCTTTTGCCTACCTGATCTTTGTGCTGCTCTACTTCCCCTGTGTGGCCGCCATGGGTGCGGTCTACCGGGAAACCAACGGGGGCTGGACAGCCTTTGTTGGCCTCTGGACCACGGGTCTGGCCTACGCCGCATCCACCCTCTTCTATCAGGTGGGAACCTTTGCCAGCCATCCGCGCCTGTCCATGGGCTGGATTCTGGCCGTCATGGTGGCTGCTGCCCTCACCATTCTCGGCTTGAAGGCCATCGGCCCCCGGGCCGTGGACCCGGAGCGCGAGCGGCTGAATGATGCCTCTGCCCAAGCCCTCTGAGATCCAGATCCTGTGATTCTTAGTCTTCTCAAGAATTACTTACGAGACCATCGAGCGGCTTCGCTCACCCAGATGGAAGCCAGCCTGGGTGTACCAGCTGACGCTCTGCGAGGCATGTTGGATCTGCTTGAGCGTAAGGGCCGGGCCCAGCGCCTGCCTCGTGCGCAGCGCTGCCATGGCTGCACACTTTGCGACGAGAAAGCATTGGAGTTCTACCGCTGGATGGGCGACACGGATGTGCCGGCTCAGAGGCCCTGTCAGCAGGAGCAGTGTCCTCAGTGAGTCTCGCTGGAGATCGCTTCTGCATCATCCTTGCCGCCCATCGATCAGCTTGATGTGACTCTGCCCAGCACACTGATGAAATCAGCGACGCACAAGCGGCGATGAAAAGCGCTTGACAAAGTGGTACGCATGATCTAGTATCGAACGTTAGATTCGACTCAGCAAATCTTTTTCGGCGCGCAGCGCTGGCGACGCGATCAGGCCCTCGGCCTGCCTGGTGAACGCGCTGATCCCAGGCTCGTCCCACGCTGATCCGCCATGCGGCCCACACCCTTCAGTCCAGCGATCTCCTGTTGATGCCAGTGTCCCAAGCCATGCGTGCCACATCCAGTCCGACCACGCCCAGCACCCTTGAGCGCTCGGCTTCCAGCCAGGCCTTCGGCGGCAGCAGCTTTGTGCTGGTGTACCACCGCTCTCCTTACGACCTGAAAACCGCTGCTGATGGAAGTACTGAGTTTGTCGACCAGAAGAGCCCGAACGGCATCATTCCCACCCTCCGCAACCTGTTTCTGGAGGAACGCTCCGGCACCTGGATTTCCTGGCGCCAGGATGAAGACGCGGTCAATGCTGCTGATGAACGGCTCACCGTTCCATCGGCCAACCCGTTCACGCTGCGACGGCTGCCGCTCACTGAAACGCAGATCTCAAGCTTTTATCATGTCACTTCGAAGGAATCCTTCTGGCCTATTCTTCACAGCTTTCCAGGCCTTTTCAGTGTTGATAACTCAGACTGGGACACCTTCGTAGGCGTCAACCAGTCGTTTGCCCGTGCGGCCTGTGAGGAGGCGGCGGAAGGGGCCACGATCTGGGTGCACGATTACAACCTCTGGCTGGCCCCAGCCCAGATCCGGGCCCTCCGGCCCGATGTGAGGATCGCCTTTTTTCACCACACACCCTTCCCCTCCAACGACGTGTTCAGCATCCTGCCCTGGCGGGATGAAATTCTCGACAGCCTGCTCTGCTGCGACCTGGTGGGCTTCCACATTCCCCGCTATGCCGACAACTTCTCCCGCACCGCCATCAATCTGCGCGGCGCCCGCTGTGGGGATCCCGTGCCTGTGGCGGTCAAGTTCCGCCACCATGGCAGTGCCCTGGCCCAGCCCACGGTGTTGCCCTGGTTGGAGCACAACGGCCGTCGGGTGCATATCCAGGCCTCACCGGTTGGCACCTCTCCGGATGTGATTCGTGAGCTGAGAGACAGCACCGAGGTGCAGACGATGGCGACCCAGATCTCCGAGCAGCATGCCGGCCGCAAGTTGATCATCTCGGCCTCCCGGGTGGATTACACCAAGGGCAACGAGGAGATGCTGCTCTCCTACGAGCGGGTGCTGGAGCAGCAGCCCCAGTGGCATGGCCGGGTGGAGCTGTTCCTCGCCTGCGTGGCCGCCGCCAGTGGCATGCGCATCTATGAAGACATCCAGCGCTCGGTGGAAGAGATCGTGGGCCGCATCAATGGCCGCTTCGGCCGCATCGACTGGACCCCCGTGCGCCTCTCCACCCGCCGCACCCCCTACGACGAGCTGGTGGCCTGGTTCAGCCAGTCGGATGTGTGCTGGATCACGCCGCTGCGGGACGGCCTCAACCTGGTGGCGAAGGAATACGTCGCCGCCCGCCAGGGCCAGGGCGGGGTGCTCGTGCTCTCGGAGTTCTCCGGAGCCTCGGTGGAACTGGAAGACGCCGTGGTCACCAACCCCTATTCCCACCGCAGCATGGACGCGGCCATCGTCGCCGCCCTGGAGATGCCCCTGGAGGAGCAGAACCAGAGAATGGCCTCGATGTCGGAGGCGGTGGAGGAGTTCACCGTGCAGCACTGGGCCGAACAGCAACTGGGCACCCTGCGCGCGATTTGAGCCTCCCCTCCAGACGCTGGCTCCTGGCCCTCGGCCTGATGCTCGGGATGGTGGTCGCCCTGGCTGGGGGCGTGGGTGGCTGGCGCAGCCTGGCCGGTGCTCAGGAGCCCACCACGGTGCGGGTGCTGATGCCCGCTCCCTTCGCCGATGCCACCGCCGAGCAGGTGGCGGCCTTCAACCGCGAGCACCGCGATCTGCGCATCGCCGTGACCCGGGGCCCCTTTGAGACTGAGTCGGTGTCGGATCTGGCCATCAGCAGCCTGCTGCTGGGGGACAGCCCCTACGACCTGCTGCTGATGGACGTCACCTGGACGGCCAAGTACGCCGCCGCCGGCTGGTTGCTGCCCCTCGACGACTGGCTCGGCTCCGAGGCCCTCGAGCCTCTCGCCCCGGGCGCCCGCGCCGGCAACCGCATCGATGGTCGCCTCTGGCGCCTGCCCCTGGTGGCCGACATGGGCCTGCTCTACTGGCGCACCGACCTGATGGACGCCCCGCCCCGCACGCCCGCCGAGCTGGTGGCCGTGTCCGAGCAGCTGCAGCGCCAAGGCCGGGTGCGCTGGGGCTACGTGTGGCAGGGCCGCCAGTACGAAGGCCTCAGCTGCGTGTTCCTGGAGGTGTTGCACGGCTTCGGCGGCGCCTGGCAGGCCGACCAGCCCGGCATGGGGTTGCTGACACCCGCCGCCGATCAGGCCGCCGCCTGGATGCGCTCCCTGATCGACACGGGCGTCAGCCCCGCCGCCGTGGCCAACTTCGCCGAACCGGAGGCCCTGCAGAGCTTCGAGGCCGGCGACGCCGCCCTGATGCGCAACTGGCCCTACGCCTGGCAGGAGCTGCAACGGCCCCAGAGCGCCGTGGCCGGCAAGGTGGGCGTCACCACCATGGTGGCCGAGCCCGGTCAGACCTCCGGCGCCACCCAGGGCAGCTGGGGACTCTCGGTGCTGGCCGGCACGCCCCATCCCGCCGAGGCCGTGCAGGTGCTGCAGGCCCTCAGCGGCGCCGAGAGCCAGCGCCAGCTGGTGCGGCGCTGGGGCTACACCCCCACCCTCACCGCCCTGTTCGACGACCCGGAGCTGGTGCTGGAGCGCCCCCTGCTGCCCGTGCTGCAGCAGGCCCTGGAGGCCGTGGTGCTGCGTCCGATCAACCCCGGCTACGCCCAGCTCAGCGACATCGTGCAGCGCCAGCTCAGTGGCGTGATCACCGGCGACACCCCGCCGGCCCAGGCGATGGACCGGGCTGGGCGAGCCAGCCAGCAGCTGCTGCAGGCGAGCGGCCAGGCGGCGCTGCGATGAGTGCGGCCCTCGCCCTGCTGCTGATCGCCCCGGCGCTGCTGCTGCTGCTGGCCGTGTTCGTGTGGCCGATCCTGGACTACGCCTGGCTGAGCCTGCAGGCCCAGTCAGTGTTCACGGGTCTGGAGCCCGTGCCGGTGGGGCTGGCCAACTGGCAGCGGCTGCTCGGCGACGGCCGCTTCTGGCAGGACGCCGCCCAGACCCTGCGCTTCGCGGTGGTGTCGGTGGGACTGGAGCTGCTGCTGGGGCTGGCCATCGCCCTGCTGCTGCACCAGCGCTGGCGGGGCCGGGGCCTGGTGCGCAGCCTCAGCCTGCTGCCCTGGGCCCTGCCCACCACCGTGATGGCCCTGGGCTGGCGCTGGATCTTCAACGACCCCAACGGGCCGATCAACGGCCTGCTGCAGACCATCGGCCTGCCGAGCCTGCCCTTCCTGGCGTCGCCCCAGCTGGCCTGGCTGGCCGTGGTGCTGGCCGATGTCTGGAAAACCACTCCCTTCGTGGCCCTGCTGCTGCTGGCCGGGCTGCAGAGCATTCCGGCCGATCTCTACGAGGCCCTGGCCCTCGAGGGTGGCCGCCCCTGGCAGGCCCTGCGCTGGATCACCCTGCCGCTGCTGCGCCCCTACATCTTCATCGTGCTGCTGTTCCGCCTGGCCCAGGCCCTGGGGGTGTTCGATCTGGTGGCCGTGCTCACCGGCGGCGGCCCCGCCAGCAGCACCGAGAGCCTGGCCCTCTACGCCTACCTCAATGCCATGCGCTTTCTCGACTTCGGCTACAGCGCCACGGTGATGCTGGGCATGTTTGCTTTGCTGCTGGCCTGCGCCCTGGCCCTGGTGCTCAGCCAGCGCCGGCGGCGGGAGGGCGCGGCATGAGCCAGGCCCCTTCCCCCCGTCGTGGTCGCCTGGCCCTGGTGGCGCTGCTGCTGATCTGGAGTCTGGCGCCCATGCTCTGGCAGCTCTACACCTCCCTGCGCACCCCGGAGGCCCTGCTGGCCGGCGCAGCGGCCCTGGGCCGCGGCTGGACCCTGGCCAACTACGGCGCCGTGCTGGGCAGCGATCCCCCCTTCTGGCGCTACCTGCTCAACAGCACCGTGGTGGGGGCCCTGAGCACCCTGCTCACCCTCGCCCTCGCCATCCCCTGTGCCTATGCCCTCAGCCGCCGCGGCGGCCTGCTGCGACTGCTGGTGGGCGGTGGCCTGCTGGCGGCGGCGGTGTTCCCCTACGTGCTGCTGTTTCTGGCCCTGCTGCAGGTGGCGCGGCAGCTGGGGCTGGCCAACAACCTGCTGGCCCTGTGCCTGCCCTATGCCGGTCTGTCGCTGCCCCTGGCCCTGCTGCTGCTGCAGGCGGCCTTTGCGGAGCTGCCGCGGGAGCTGGAGGAGAACGCCGTGCTGGAGGGCTTCAGCCTCTGGCAGCGGCTGCGCTGGATCCTGCTGCCGCTGATGGGGCCCTCGGTGGTGAGCACGGCGCTGCTGGTGTTCCTGTTCAGCTGGAACGAGTTTCCGATCGCTCTCACCTGGCTCAGCCGCAGCGAGTTGCTCACCCTGGCGCCGGCCATGGCCCGCATCGCCGGCTCCTCGGTGTTTACGGTGCCCTACGGCGCCTTCGCCGCCGCCACCGTGCTGGGTAGCGTGCCGCTGCTGGCCCTGTTGCTGCTGTTCCAGCGCCAGATCGTGGCCGGCCTCACCCAGGGAGCGATCAAGGGATGAGCAGCGCACCAGCCCCTGCCCTGCGCCTCGAAGGCCTGGAACGCCGCCTCGGCCAGCGCTCGATCCTGGCGGGCATCGACCTACGGGTGGAGCCGGGCGAGTGTGTGGCGCTGCTGGGGCCGAGCGGCTGCGGCAAGAGCACGATCCTGCGGCTGATCGCCGGCCTCGATCAGCCCGATGGCGGCCGCATCCTGCTGGGTGAGCGCGACATCACCGCCCTGCCGGCCGGGCGGCGCCAGGTGGCCATGGTGTTCCAGAGCTATGCGCTCTACCCGCACCTGAGCGTGGCCCGCAACCTCTCCCTGGGCATGGAGCTTCGGGGGGTGTCGCGGCAGCAGCGGCAACTGGAGATCGCCCGGGTGCTGGCCATGCTGCAGCTGGAGGACCAGAGCCAGCGCCGCCCCGCCGACCTCTCGGGCGGCCAGCGCCAGCGGGTGGCCCTGGCCCGGGCCCTGCTGCGCCAGCCGCGGGTGTTCCTGCTGGATGAACCGATGAGCAACCTCGATGCCCAGCTGCGCGAGGAGCTGCGGCCCCAGCTGCGAACGATCCTCTGCGGCAGCCAGGCTCCGGTGGTGTACGTGACCCACGACCAGCAGGAGGCCATGGGCATCGCCGACCGCATCGCCGTGCTGCAGCAGGGACGCCTGCAGCAGTGCGGCACGCCCCAGGAGCTCTACGGCACGCCTGCCAACGTGGCGGTGGCGCGCTTCATCGGCCGACCCCAGATCAACCTGCTGCCGATGCAGGACGGCATCCTGGTGGGCATCCGCCCCGAGCACCTGTATCCAGTCACCGAGGGCGGTCTGCCGGTGCAGGTGCTCAGCCGCGAGTGGCACGGTGCCAGCCAGCAGCTCACGCTCAGCAGCCCCCACGGCGAGCTGCGCTGGACCTGCGAGGGCAGCCAGCCGATCGCCAGCACGCTGCAGCTGGGCTGGGACCGGCGCCACGAACATCGCTTCCAGCAGGCCAGCGGGCTGCGCTGCTGAGGCCCGGGTGCTGGCGCTGGCGGCCATTTGCGCTTAAACCATGACAGAGCGAGAGGGTCTGGATGCCTGATGCCTGATCCGGTGGCGCACTGGTGGGAAGGCTGTGTGATCTACCAGTTGCTGCCGCGCAGCTTTGCCGATGCCAACGGTGACGGCATCGGCGATCTGGCCGGCATCAGCGAGAGGCTGCCCTACCTGAGCTGGCTGGGGGTGGACGCGATCTGGATGACGCCGATCTACCCCTCTCCGCTCAAGGACGGCGGCTACGACATCACCGACTTCAAGTCGATCCACCCTGATCTGGGCTGCATGGCCGACCTGCGCCAGCTGCTGGAGCGGGCTCATCGGCTCGGCATCAAGGTGGTGCTCGATCTGGTGCTGAACCACACCAGCGTGCTGCACCCCTGGTTCCAGCGGGCCCGCTGGGCGCCGAGCGGCAGCTCCGAGCGCGACTTCTACGTGTGGCGGGATCGCGACGACGGCTACGCCGACGCGCCCGTGCTCTTTCGCCACTACGAGCGCTCCAACTGGGAGTGGGATGAGGTGGCGGGCCAGTACTTCCTGCATCGCTTCCTGCGCCACCAGCCCGACCTCAACTACGCCAACCCCGCCGTGCAGGAGGAGATGCTGGCGGTGGTGGACTTCTGGTTGGAGCAGGGGATCGACGGCTTCCGACTCGACGCGGTGCCCTTCCTGTTCGAGGAGGAGGGCAGCCGCTGCGAGGGCCTGCCTGAGACCCACGCCTTCCTGCGGCGGGTGCGGCAGCGGGTGGACGCCTGCGACCGCGACGTGCTGCTGCTGGCCGAAGCGATTCAGCCGGTGCAGGAGTCGGCCCCCTACCTGGCGGAGGGGGAGCTGCATGCGGCCTTCGAGTTCGCCCTCACCGCCCACCTGTTCGCGGCGGTGGCCCAGGGGCGCTGCGACCAGCTCTACACCTGCCTGCGCGAGGCCCAGAACGCCGTACCTGGCTGCCGCTGGGCCCTGCCCCTGCGCAACCACGACGAGCTGTGGATGGGCGATGGCCACCTGGTGAGCGATGCGGTGGTGGAGGCGGTGTGCACGGGCTTCCCCAACGCCGAGGGCCACTGGCTGAACTGGGGCATCAACCGTCGGCTGGCGCCGATGCTCAACGGCGATGCACGCCCCAACACCCTCCTGCACAGCCTCATCTACAGCCTGCCCGGCATCCCCTGCCTGTACTACGGCGATGAGCTGGGCATGGGCGACTGGCCCGGGCTGCGCGACCGCGATGCCAACCGCACGCCGATGGCCTGGACTCGGGACCGAGCCGGCGGCTTCTCCACAGCGCCCGATCCCCTGCTGGTGCTGCCGCCGATCACGGCCCCCGGCTACGACTACCGGGTGGTGAACGTGGCCGTGCAGCAACAGCTCTCCGGCTCCCTGCTCAACTGGCATCACCGCATGCTCACCAGCCGCCAGCAGTTGCCGGCCCTGCGGCTGGGGGATTTCCAGCTGCTGGAGAGCGACCATCCCTCCGTGTTGAGCTACGCCCGCAGCACCGCCGACATGACCATGGTGGTGGCGGCCAATGTGTCGGCCACGGGCGCCTCCACCCAGTTGGATCTAGACCAGTGGCGGGGCAGCCGCATGCGCGAGGTGGTGTGGGGCTGTGAGTTCCCCGCCGCCAGTGACAGCTGGTTCATCTATCTCCCCGCCTACGGCTTCTTCTGGTGGCTCGTGGGCGAGACATGCATGGTGTCCGACGCTGAGGAGACGCCTCAGCCCGACAGGGCGGAGCCGGTGGCCGGCAGCTCCTGATCCAGCAATCGCTGGACCTCGGGCCGCAGTCGTTCGGCCTCGGCGCTGTCCACGAAGCCGAGGCGGCAGCGCCGCCAGAGCACGTCGTCGCTGCTGCGGGCCCACTCGTGGCGCACGGCGTGGCGTACTTCCGCGGCGGTGAGTGGAATCACCGGGCTCAGGGGTTCCCTTTCCTGGGCCGAGGCGGCGCAGGCCAGCACCGCCTCGGCCTCTAACCCGTGGCTGGCCAGCAGATGCTGCACCAGGGCCGGTGGGTGCACAGCGCCGAGGCGCTGCTCCAGGGCGGCCAGCCCCCGGCGGGTGGACTCAGGCTCCTCTTCGGCACCAAGGATGGGCGTGGGTCCGGCGGGCTCCGCCAGGGGACGGCCCAGCTGGGCTGCCACGGCCTTCAGGCCATCGAGGGCCATGGGGCGGCAGGTGGTCCACTTGCCGCCCATCACGCTGATCAGTCCGGAGGGGAGCTGCTCCACCTCGTGCTCGCGCACCACGGTGGAGGTTTCCGGGGCTGCACCCGCGGCAGCGGGGCTGGCGGCGCTGGCCGGGCGCAGCAGGGGGCGGGCGCCGGCCCAGCGGCTGCACACCTGCGGCTCTCCGTGCTGGGGGAACCAGCGCCGCACGTAGCTGAGCAGGTAGGCCTCCTCCTCGGCGCTGGGGGCGTTGGCCTCCCCGACCGGGCAGGAGGTGTCGGTGGTGCCCACCAGGGTGCGGCCGAAGAACGGCAGCACGAACAGCACCCGGCCGTCGTCGGTGGCGGGAATCAACAGGCCGGTGCCGCCGGGGCAGAGGTTTCCCTTCAGCACCAGGTGGATGCCACGGCTGGCCTGCAGCCGCGGGCCCTGGTCGGGATCGGCCATGCGACGGATCGCGTCGGCGCCGATGCCCGTGGCGTTGAGCACCACCCGGGCCTGCAGCTCGCGGCGCTCGCCCGTCTGCAGGTCTTCCACCACCGCGCCGCTGAGGCGGCCCTGCTGGCGCAGCAGCTCCACCACCCGGGTGCGGGTGTGCACGCTCGCGCCGAGGCCCGCGGCGGTGCGGGCGATCAACAGGTTGAGCCGGGCATCGTCGAACTGGCCATCGCTGTAGGCCACGCCGCTGTAGCCGGGAGCCAGCTCGGGCAACTGCTGCTGCACGGTGCCGCGGGCCAGCCAGCGGCTGGCGCCGATGCCGCGGCGCCCGGCCAACAGGTCGTAGAGCCCCAGGCCGATGCCGTAGTAAGCCTGCTGAATGAAGCCGGCGGTGGGCAGCAGCAGCTCCAGCCGGTGGGCCAGAAACGGCACCGCTTCCAGCCAGTGGCCCCGCTCCCCCAGTGCCTCCCGCACCAGCTGCAGCTGGCGCCAGTCCAGGCGGCGGAAGGCCAGTTCCAGGTAGCGCACGCCGCCGTGCAGCAGCTTGGTGCTGCGGCTGCTGGTGCCCTGGGCGATGTCGCCCGCCTCCACCAGGGTCACCGAGAGGCCACGGCGTACGGCCTCAAGCGCCACGCTGGCCCCGGTGGCCCCGCCACCGATCACGAGCAGATCCACGGTCATCAGGCTGCTCCGGAAGGGGTTACCACTTGGGCCTGCTGCAGGTCGGGTTCATGCCAGTGCAGGCTGCGCTCCACGGCGGACCGCCAGCGCTGCTGCCGATGTTGGCGCTGCTCCGGGCTGATCGCGGGCTCGAAGCGCCGGGCACCGGGGGCCTCGGCCAGGTCGCTCCAGGCGCCCAGGCCCTCCAGCTCTCCAGCCTGCACCCCGGCCAGCAGGGCCACGCCCCGCGCCGTGCTCTCCAGGTCGGCCCGGCGCCGCACCGGCAGGCCGGTGGCATCGGCCTGGGCCTGGAGCAGCAGATCGGCGGCTGCGGCTCCGCCATCGGCAGCGAGCTCCTGCAGGGGCTCGCCCAGGGCCTCTTCGGCCAGCTCCACCAGGGTGGCCACCGCCAGGGCGATGCCCTCCAGGGTGGCCCGGGCGAGCTGGGCCGGGCCGGTGTCGCGGCTGAGGCCGATCAGCAGGCCCCGCGCCGCCGGATCCCAGTGGGGCGTGCCCCAGCCGGTGAAGGCGGGCACCAGCATCACGCCGCCGCTGCTGCTGCAGCTGGCCGCCAGGGCGTTCACCTGGTCGGAGCGCTCGATCAGCTGCAGGCCGTCGCGCAGCCACTGAATGGCGGTGCCGGCGTTGAAAAGGCTGCCCTCCAGGCAGTAGGTGGGCCGGCCGGCGGCATCGGTCCAGCCGACGGTGCTGAGCAGGCCGGCGTCGGAGCGCTGGATCGTGGCGCCGGTGTTGATCACCAGGAAGGCGCCGGTGCCGTAGGTGCACTTGCCCTCGCCGCTGGTCAGGCAGCTCTGGCCCAGGGTGGCGGCCTGCTGGTCTCCCAGCACCGCCGTGATCGGCACGCCGGCAAAGGGCAGCCCCGCCGCGATCGTGCCGAAGGCGGCCTGGCTCGGCAGCAGTTCCGGCAGGGCGTCGGGCGGCACCCCCAGGTTGGAGGCGAGCTCGAGATCCCAGCGCAGCTGCTCCAGGTCCATCAGCAGGGTGCGGCTGGCATTGCTGCAGTCGGTGGCATGGCGTCCGCACAGCCGCCACAGCAGCCAGCTGTCCACGGTGCCGAAACACAGCTCCCCGGCCGCCGCTGCCGCCGCCGCCGCCGGCAACTCCCGCAGCAGCCACACAATCTTGCTGGCGCTGAAGTAGGGGTCCACCAGCAGGCCGGTGCGCTGGCGGATGGTGGCCTCCAGCCCCTGCTGCTTCCAGGCGGCGCAGAGGGCGGCGGTGCGGCCGTCCTGCCACACGATCGCAGGGGCCAGCGACTCCTGCGTGCCCCGGCGCCAGAGCACGGTGGTTTCACGCTGGTTGGCGATCCCGCAGGCCACCACGGCGCGGCGCTGCTCCGGGCTGATCGCCTGCTCCAGCTGCTGCAGGGCGGCCAGCTGGCTCTGCCAGATCGCCTCCGGGTGCTGCTCCACCCAGCCATCCGCCGGGTAATGGCACTCCAGGGGGGCACCGCAGCAGGCCACCTGCTGGCCCTGGTGGTCATACAGCGCCGCCCTGGAACTGGTGGTGCCCTGGTCGATGCTCAGAAAGAGGGCAGAACCCATGCAGCCACCTGTTTTGAGTTTGGTAGCACAACAGGCCGGGCTGAACCCAGGGATCCACCCGGCCGCAAGGAAGTGCAA
>NZ_JADEWP010000055.1:0-13183 GCF_015207535.1 Cyanobium sp. LEGE 06143
GCCACGGACGGCGTGGGCCTGCTGGAAGCTGGCGAGGCGGCGTCAGCCAGGGGGGCCGTCAGGTCTGCTTGAGGTCGGCCTGCACCTGCTCGGGGAGGATCTGGGCGTAGCGGCCGAAGCCACTGGCCACCTTGATGTAGGACTTGCGCAGCTGTTCGCCGTCCTGGAGCCGGGCGGCCTCATCGAGCTGGGCCATGGACTGCTTGAGCTGGGCGGCCAGCTTCTCGGCCTCAGGACGATCGGCCGGCAGCAGACGCTGGTTGATGTAGCTCATCTGCCGCCCCACCTCCTGCATGGGTCCGCGCAGCAGATTGCGGGTGAAGGTCCAGTCGCGATCCCCCACCAACGTGGCCAGTTCGGGCAGGCGATCCCTGGCGGCCAGGAAGCCCTCGGCCTGGCGCTCGATCACGGCGATGTCCTCGGCGCTGAGGCTGGGGGGCTTGGCCTGGCTGCCGCTGCAGGCGCTGAGACCGAAGGTGAGCACTCCCACCAGGGCCACCAGGGCAAGACGCTTCATCAGGGCACAAAGCGAGGAGACCATCTGGGCGGCCATGGGCGAGCAGCTTGGGCAGGGCTGACTGTACGTCGGTCCCCCCACGCAGACCCGGGGCCGCGGCGGAACCGGCGGGGTCCGGCGTCACAATGCCCCCTGTGCCGGGCCCAGGGCCGATGAGCGTGCCGAGCGCGATCCTGCAGCTGATCTGCCCCGACCGGCCGGGGCTGGTGAGCGAACTCTCCGGCTGGGTGGCGGCCAATGGCGGCAATATTCGCCATGCCGATCACCACACCGATCTCGGCGCCGGACTGTTCCTGAGCCGGATCGAGTGGGCCCTCGAGGGCTTCGGCCTGCCGCGGCAGAGCATCGCCCCGGCCGTGGCAGCCCTGGCCCGGCGACTCGACGGGGAGGGCCTGCTGCACTTCTCCGATGCCATCCCCAGGGCGGCCATCTTCGTGAGCCGTCAGGAGCACTGCCTGGTGGACCTGCTCTGGCGCGTGCGCGCCGGTGAGCTGCCCATGCAGGTTCCCCTGGTGGTGTCCAACCATCCGGACCTGCGGGAGCTGGCGGAGGGCTTCGGGGCGACCTACGTGCACGTGCCGGTGGCCGCCGCGGACAAGGAGGCGGCGGAAGCGGCCCAACTGGCCCTGCTGCGCCAGCACGGCATCGAGCTGGTGGTGCTGGCCAAGTACATGCAGGTGCTCAGCTCCGACTTCCTGGAAGCCCTGGGCCGCGAGCCCGCCCAGGTGATCAACATCCACCACTCCTTTCTGCCCGCCTTCCAGGGGGCCCAGCCCTACCAGCGCGCCTGGCAGCGGGGAGTGAAGCTGATCGGTGCCACGGCCCACTACGTGACCGAGGAGCTGGACGGCGGTCCGATCATCGAGCAGGCCACCGTGCACGTGAGCCACCGCGATGAGGTGGAGGATCTGATCCGCAAGGGGCGCGATACGGAGCGCCTCGCCCTGGCCAGGGCCGTGCGTCTGCATCTGCGCCGCCAGGTGATGGTCTACCGCGGCAGGACGGCGGTGTTCGACTGAGCGGGCTTGAGCTGCTCAGCTGCTGCCGGCTGCGGCAGGCTGCGGCGGGCGTGCTCCGCCAGCACCGCCTGGCTCAGGGGGCCATCGAGGTGGTCCCACGGCAGCACCCGCCCTGGCTCCCAGGTGGCGTGGACCACCGCGTCCCAGGTGGGTGGCAGCGGCAGGCCGGCGGGCCGTTGCACCGTGTCTGCCAGCACGGCCCGATAGGCCCGTTTCCAACCCCCGAGGCTCTCGTGGCTGCCCCGGGCCGCCGCGATCACCGGTGCCAGGCGCCGGTCGCTGCGGGAGAGCAGGGCCTGGATCACACTCCAGCCGTAGCTCTCGGGGCGCAGCTCCACGCCCTTGGGCCGCAGCCGCTTGGCCAGCCGCTTGAGGTGCTGTTCGGCCTCAGGCCTCACCCCCTGCCACTGGAAGGGGGTGTGGGCCTTGGGCACGAAGGTGCTCACGCCGAGGCTGAGCCTCAGGCCTGGGGTGGCCTTCTTGAGCTGGAGCAGCAGATCGGCGGTGGCCTCGATGTCGGCTTCCGTTTCCGTGGGCAGGCCCGCCATGCCGTAGAGCTTCAGGCCGCTGAGACCTCCCTCGCGGGCATAGCGGGCCGCGGCGAAGATCTCCTCGGTGGCGAGTTTCTTGTTCACCAGCTCCCGCATGCGCTCGCTGCCGCTCTCGATGGCGATCGTGAGCGATTTGCTGCCCCGCTTGGCCAGGATCCGGCCCAGTTCCGGCGTCACCGTGGCGGCCCGCACCGAGCTCACGCTGACGCGGGTGCCCTCGAAGCGATCGCCATCCAGCCACTGCAGCAGCTCGGCGAACTGGGGGTGCTGGGTCACCGAGGCCCCCAGCAGCCCGAGTCGCTGGGTCACGGCCAGGCCGGCCTCCACCGCTGGGATCAGGCCGTCGTCCAGGGAGGGGGTGCGGAAGGGAAGGGTGAGGTAGCTCGCCAGGCAGAAGCGGCACAGTTCCGGGCAGCTGCGCACCACTTCCACCATGTGGATCGAGGGCCAGGCCGCCTCGGGGGTGACCACCATCGAATGGCTCAGGGTGTTCCCCTGCCAGGTCTGTTTGGCCACCCGCTCAGGCAGGCCCGGCGCCAGCGGCCTCACCCCCAGCAACGTGCCGTCGGGGGCGTACTCCGGCCGGTAGAGCGACGGCACATAGATCCCGGGCACCTGGGCCAGCCTGGCCAGCCGTTCGGCTCTGGGAGCCTGTCGGCAGGCCTGCAGGGCCTCGATGAACGCCGGCAGCAGCAGTTCGCCGTCGCCCAGCAGCACGGCATCGAAGAAGGGGGCGAGGGGCTCGGGGTTGGCCGTGAGCACCGGCCCGCCGCCGAACACGATCGGATCGGTGTCGCCCCGCTCGCTGGCCCAGATCGGAATCCGCTCCTGCTCCAGCAGATCCAGTAACACCGGCCCGTCCAGCTCCCAGCTGAGCGACAGGCCGAACAGGTCGAGGGCCGCCCCGCGGCCGCGGCTGCGGCCATGGGGCGGATCGCCCTGGTCGGTGAACAGGCGGCGCAGGTCCACGTCGGTGCGGCGGGCCAGACTGGCCCACACCACCTGGTAGCCGAGGCTGGTGATCCCCACGCTGTAGCTGCTGGGGAAGGCCAGGACGGCCCGCAGGGCGCCAGCCTCGGGCTGGGCCGGCTCAAACAGCAGGGTTTCCTGGTGCAGGGGAAAGCGAGACCTTGGTCTCCCTAGCGTCTCACCCTGAGCAGGGGGGCGCTGCCCCCGCCTGCCTCACTTGCCGATCAGGGCTGAGAGCGGACCCATCAGCCCGGAGATGGCTGAGGAAGTTTCGCCCTCGGTCGGGTTGCCTTGGTCCACCGTGCTGATCAATTGCTGGGCACCCTGATCAATCATGGGCCACTTGTCCCCGGCCAGGGGCTGGATCACCGGGGCGGCCTTCTGCCACAGGGCTGAAAAACCCCCCAGGGTGGCCAGGGCCGACTGGAGGTTGCCGCTGTTGAGCTCGGTCTTGCCCTTGTTGAGCAGATCCAGCACCGGGTTCACGGCGGGGGTCAGGGCGGCCTGCCCGGTGGCGGTGGCGGCGTCCTTGACGGCATCCGGCATGGTCTGGCTCACCTGCTGGCAGCCGCTCAGCAGCAAACCCCCGGCCAGGGCTGCGGCGGCGAGTTTCGGCAGGGCTGGCTGGCGGAACATGGGGGCATCGCAAGGTTCTCTATGAACGTATTGGCGATGGAACGGCCTGGCCACATCACTCCGGCTTCGTTTGCACGTCTTGATCTCCCTTGGTCCTGGGAACGGGGCGAGGGCGCAGCGGCACCGTGTTGAGCCGCAGGCTCTCCGAGCCGGAACTCCCCTCCCCTCCGCTGGTTTGCACGGGCACCATCAGCCGCTTGAACAGCGACTGGGGATGGAGCATCTGGGCCATCACCAGGCTGCCCAGGCAGGCGATCAGCACCGGCCGCAGGATCAGCAGATTCTTGGTCACGGCGAAGGTGAGAAAGGTGGCGCTGATCGGTGCCCGGGCGCAGGCGGCCATGAAGGCCCCCATGCCGGCGAACACGGCGGTGCTGGGCGCGTCCGGGCCCAGCTGTTCCACCAGCGCCGCCCCCGCCAGCCCCAGCGCTCCGCCCAGGGTGAGCATCGGCGCGAACAGGCCGCCCGGGGTGCCGGCGGCGGCGGCGATGCCGGTGGTGAGAAACACCACCAGGAAGATCGCCAAAGCCTTGGTGAGATCCACGTCGCCCTCGGCGATCGCCTGGCGGATCCCGGCCCGGTTGMTGAAGTCGGCTGGCAGCCAGGCATCGGCCACCCCCAKCAGGCAACCGGTGACGCCCATGGCGGCCGGCAGGGGAACCTGCCAGCGCAGACGCAGCCRCTGCAGCCCCACCACATAGCGGCAGTAGAGCTCTGCCGCCAGGGCCACCACGGCCCCCAGGGCGAACAGCCACAGCAGGTCGATCGGCCGCACCACCACGAAGGTGTTCACCTGGCGGGACAGCTGGAAGATCGCGTTGGATGGGCTGGCAGTGGAGTCCGGATCGAGGTTCACCAGGCGGGCCAGGCCGAGCAGGTCGGCCCAGGTGTCGGCCCAGAAGGTGGTGACCAGCACCAGCAGCATCACCACCGGTCTGGCGCCCTGCAGCAGTTCCTCGATGGCATAGAGAAAGCCCCCGATCGGAGCCCGGAACACCGCGGCCACCCCAGCGCCGCCGCCGGCGGCCACAATCATGCGCCGGAAGGCGTTGGGGGCCCGCAGCAGCCGGGCCATCTCCCAGCCCACCGAGCTGCCCATCTGCACCGAGGGTCCCGAAGGGCCGAGGGGAAAGCCGCAGCCGATCGCCACGATCCCGGCCACCAGCTTCACCGCCGCCACCTGGAATCCCATCGGCACCGACTGGCGGCGCAGGAACTGCATCACCTGTGGGATGCCCGAGCCCTGGGCCGCCGGGGCCAGGGTCTGCACCAGCAGCCCGGCCAGCAGGCCACCGCCGCCGCCGATGGAGGGCAGCACCAGCCAGTTCGGTCCGAGCTCCTGCATCTGGATCCGCCAGCGCCCCAGGCCTTCCAGGCCGCTGCGAAACAGCACCGCCGCGGTGGTGGCCCCCAGGCCCGTGATGATCAGGGCCAGCACCACCACGAACCAGCGGTGCTGCAGCAGCCGCAGGATCGAGGAGCTGGGAACCGGCTGCAGATGCGGCAGGCCCAGACCTCTCTGCTTCTTCGGCCTGCGCCAGAGGCGACCCAGCATCGGGTCGCCCTCCCCTACACCCCTGCCAGCACCTGGGCTTCCCGCTCGGCGCTCACCACCCGGCCGGAGTCGCCGAAGCCCTCGATCTGATCGAAGTTGAGGTAGCGGTAGAGCTCGGCGCCGTAGGGATCGATCTTCTCGGCGGCGATGGCCAGATACTCCTGCTTGCTGGGGATGCGGCCCAGCTGGGCGCACACCGCGGCCAGCTCGGCGCTGCCCAGATACACTTGGGCGCCGTTGCCGAGGCGGTTGTTGAAGTTGCGGGTGCTGGTCGAGAACACGGTGGTGTTGTCCTCCACCCGCGCCTGGTTGCCCATGCACAGGGAGCAGCCCGGCATCTCCATGCGCGAGCCGGCCGCCTCGAAGGTGGCGTAGTAGCCCTCCTCCTTGAGCTTCTCCTCGTCCATGCGGGTGGGGGGGCAGACCCAGAGGCGGGCGGTGTTCTGCCCCTGGCCCTCCAGCACGTTGGCGGCGGCGCGGTAGTGGCCGATGTTGGTCATGCAGGAGCCGATGAACACCTCGTCCACAGCGGCGCCGGCCACCTCCGAGAGCGGTTTGACGTTGTCGGGGTCGTTGGGGCAGGCCAGGATCGGCTCGGTGATGGCGTCGAGATCGATCTCGATCACGGCGGCGTACTCGGCGTCGGCGTCGGCCTCCATCAGCACCGGATCGGCCAGCCAGGCCTCCATCGCCTTGATCCGCCGCGCCAGGGTGCGGGCATCGCCGTAGCCCCGGGCGATCATGTTCTTGAGCAGCGCCACGTTGCTGCGCAGATACTCACTCACGGTGTCCACCGAGAGCTTGATGGTGCTGCCGGCGCAGGAGCGCTCCGCGGTGGCATCGGTGAGCTCGAAGGCCTGCTCCAGCTTCAGATCCGGCAGCCCCTCGATCTCCATGATGCGGCCGTTGAACACGTTCTGCTTGCCCTCCTTGGCCACGGTGAGCAGCCCCTGCTGGATGGCCACGTAGGGGATCGCGTTCACCACATCGCGCAGGGTCACCCCGGGCTGGAGTGAGCCGGAAAAGCGCACCAGCACCGATTCAGGCATGTCGAGCGGCATGGCGCCGATGGCGGCGGCGAAGGCCACCAGGCCCGAGCCGGCCGGGAAGGAGATGCCGAGGGGGAAGCGGGTGTGGCTGTCACCGCCGGTGCCCACGGTGTCGGGGAGGAGCATGCGGTTCAGCCAGCTGTGGATGATGCCGTCGCCCGGTTGCAGGGCCACGCCACCGCGGGAGGCCATGAAGTCGGGCAGCTCGGCGTGGGTCTGGAGGTCCACCGGCTTGGGATAGGCGGCGGTGTGGCAGAAGCTCTGCATCACCAGATCGGCGCTGAAGCCCAGGCAGGCCAGCTCCTTCATCTCATCGCGGGTCATCGGCCCGGTGGTGTCCTGACTGCCCACGGTGGTCATCAGCGGCTCGCAGGCGGTGCCGGGTCGCAGGCCGCTGAGGCCGCAGGCCTTGCCCACCATCTTCTGGGCCAGGGTGAAGCCCTTGCCGGTATCGGCGGGAGCACTGGGGCGGATGAACAGGTCGGAGGGGGGCAGCCCCAGCTGGGCGCGCACCTTGTCGGTGAGTGAGCGGCCGATCATCAGGGGGATGCGGCCGCCGGCGCGCACTTCGTCGGTGATCGTGCTGGGCTTGAGCTCGAAGCGGGCCACGATCGTGCCGGCGTCGGCTTCACCGGCGGCACGCTCGATCGTGCCTTCGAAGGGACGGATCGTGATCACGTCCCCGGAGGCCAGGGCGCTGACGTCGCACTCGATCGGCAGGGCACCGGAATCCTCGGCGGTGTTGAAGAAGATCGGTGCGATCTTGCCGCCCAGCAGCACGCCCCCGCCGCGCTTGTTCGGCACGTGGGGGATGGCGGAGCCCGTGTGCCAGAGCACCGAGTTGATCGCCGACTTGCGGGAGCTGCCCGTACCCACCACGTCGCCCACGTAGGCCACGGGGTGGCCCTTGGCCTTGAGCTGTTCGATCAGGGCAAGGCCGTCTGGCATGCGCGTCTCCAGCATCGCCATGGCGTGCAGAGGGATGTCGGGACGGGTGGTGGCGTGGGTGGCGGGGGAGAGGTCGTCGGTGTTGGTCTCACCCTCCACCTTGAACACTGTCACCGTGATCGCCTCCGGCAGGGGGGGCTTGGCGGTGAACCACTCTCCGGCGGCCCAGCTCTCCACCACCCGGCGGGCCTGGGGGTTGGTCTCGGCCAGCTCCAGCACGTCGTGGAAGGAGTCGTAGACGAGCAGGGTGCGGCTGAGGCCCGTGGCCGCGGCCTCGGCGATCGCCCCATCGCTGCTGCTGAGCAGCTCGATCAGGGAGCCCACGTTGTAGCCGCCGATCATGGTGGCCAGCAGCTCCACTGCCCGCACCGGGGTCACCAGGGGGCTGCTGGCCGTGCCCTTGGCCACAGCCGTGAGCCAGCTGGCCTTCACATAGGCCGCCTCATCCACTCCCGGCGGAATGCGTTCCGTGAGCAGGTGCAGCAGCATCTCCTCCTCGCCCTGGGGAGGGGCCTGCAGCAATTCGGTAAGGGCCTGAACCTGTTCCGCCGTCAGCGGCAGGGCCGGCACGCCCAAGGCGTGCCGCTCAGCGGCGGCTGCGCCATAACGCGTGAGGAAGGTGTCTGCAGCCATGCCCGGAACTGTCGATCAGACCTCCATTGTTCAGCGCGGCGCCGCCAGTTGTTGGTGTGCGCTGCTGCAAATGGGCGCTGACTAGGGTGTGGGGCGGTCAAGAGCCCACCGCTGCAGCTTCGTCCCATGCACGCCACCACCAGTGATCTCCATGTGGTGGAGACCCGCCCCCTGGTGGCTCCCGCCCTGCTCCACCGCGAGCTGCCCATGGGGGAGGCTGCGGCGGCCACCGTGCAGGGGGCCCGGCAGCGGATCCAGTCGATCCTGCATGGCCGTGACAGCCGCCTGCTGGTGATCGTGGGCCCCTGCTCCGTGCACGACATCACGGCCGCCAAGGAGTACGCAGGGTTGATTGCGGAGGCCCGCCAGCGCCACGCCGCCGAGCTGGAGGTGGTGATGCGGGTGTACTTCGAGAAGCCACGCACCACCGTGGGCTGGAAGGGTCTGATCAACGACCCCCATCTGGACGGCAGTTACGACATCAACACCGGCCTGCGCCTGGCCCGCGAGCTGCTGCTGCATGTCACCGAGCTGGGCCTTCCGGCCGCCACGGAGCTGCTGGATCCGGTGGTGCCCCAGTACATCGCCGACCTGATCAGCTGGACCGCCATCGGCGCCCGCACCACCGAGAGCCAGACCCACCGGGAGATGGCATCGGGGCTGTCAATGCCGATCGGCTTCAAGAACGGCACGGACGGCACCATCGCCACGGCCATCAACGCCGTGGAGGCCGCCGCCCGCCCGCACCATTTCCTGGGCATCAATCAGGAGGGGTGCGCCTCGATCGTCACCACCACGGGCAATCCCGATGGTCACCTGGTGCTGCGGGGGGGCAAGGGCGGCAGCAACTACCACCCCGAGGCGATCGAGGCGGCGGCCGGGGCCCTGGAGGCGGTCGGCCTGCCGCCGCGGCTGCTGGTGGACTGCAGCCATGGCAACTCCAACAAGGACTACCGCCGCCAGGCCGATGTGGCCGCCGAGCTGGCCGAGCAGGTGGCGAGCGGCAGCCGTCACCTGATGGGCGTGATGCTGGAGAGCCACCTGGTGCCAGGCCAGCAGAAGATCCCCGCCGACCTGAGCCAGCTCACCTACGGCCAGAGCATCACCGATGCCTGCATTGATCTCAACACCACCGAACAGGTGCTGGTTCAGCTGGCCGCCGCCGTGCGCGCGGCGGCCTCAGAGCGGCGGCCCCTGGCCATCGCCTGAGCTCCCACGCTTAGCCATTGAGGCTGCTTTCATCCAGGTTGCAGTGATTTAGCACTCAACACTTGAGACTGCTAACTGTTGCTATTGCAATGAAATGTTCGCTCTGGACAGCTTGCCATTGGGCTCTCCATAGGGTTGTCTGGCTGTTGTTGGAGCCGTCATGACTTACCTTCTCCAGTTTTGTGGCCTCAGCGATCCACTGCAGGTGTTCTACCTGGAGCAATCGAGCGGCCCGGCTGTGGCCGGCTTCCGGCCGTTCCAGCTCGATGAGCTGCTCGGCTGGGCCCAGGGCATCGGTCAGCAGCGCCACTGGGATGCTGCGCTGATTCACCGCACGGTGATGCAGGCCTGGATGGAGCGGGCCGACCTGATCCGCCAGTGGCAGCTGCGGCTGAAGGAGGAGTCAGGCGACCGGCTGGTGGTGGCGGCTCTGGGCACCTCCGTCGACTGGGAGCGGCGCTGCGAGGATCTGTTTCGGGCCTGACGCCCAGCCAGCCCGACTCAGCTGGGGCCCAGGGCTTGCCACAGCCAGGCCACCCCCAGCGGCACGGTGAGGTTGTCGATCCCTGCCACCCCCACCTGTTCCAGGGCGGTGGCGGCCAGGGCGATCGGCAGCACCCAGAGAAGAGAGGGACCCGTAGCGACGCTGGCCAGCAGGATCAGCACGACAGCGCTGGCCAGGGCCATCACCGCCGTGCCCAGCAGGGAGCGTCGCTGGCCCAGCACCTGCCAGCTCGGCGACGGGCGCAGCGGCCCGATCAATCCGGCCAGGCCGTCCCCGACGGCCATCACCAGCACCCCCGCCGCCACTGTGGCCGGTTGCTGGGGCCAACAGCACCAGAGCAGCAGGGCAATGGAGGCGCCGTAGGCCACCGTGCCGTAGCTGCGGCGGCCCACATCCTCCACCGCCGGCAGCAGGCGCAGGCGGTGATTCAGGGCGGCCAGCAGAGTCACCACGGCCGCTGCTGGCACGGCGATCTCCCGCGCGATCCCCAGCCCCCAGGCGATCGGCACGACCGCGCCCGTGCCGATGTGCACCAGCTTGCGGCTCCATTCCCGTGGGCCCTCGCCCGCCTCCTGGCCCCAGCGGCGCCGCAGCAGGGTGGCCCCGGCGGCCAGCACAGCCAGCCAGGAGAGCACGGCCAGCACCCCCACCAGCTGCTGCTGCCAGCCCTGCACGCTCAGTGCCGCCCCATCGCGTTCAGGCCGCCTGCTGGTAGTTGCTCATCAGCCGCAGCTTCATGATCGCCTTGGCCTCCAGCTGCCGCACCCGCTCGCGGGACACGTTGATCAGACGACCGATCTCGGCCAGGGTGAGAGGCTCGGAGCCCTCCAGGCCGAAGCGCAAGCGGATGATTTTCTGCTCCCGTTCGTTGAGCTGGGAGAGCCAGGCGCCGAGGTGCTCCTTCTGGATGTGGCGATCCATCGAGTCGAAGTGTTCGTTGCTGGCCGGATCGGCGATCAGCTCGCCCAGGGTGCTGCGATCCTCTTCGCCACGGGCGTGGGCATCGAGGGAGGCACAGGGGGCGCTCTGGGCCATCAGCTCCTCCAGGTCCTGGGGGCGCATGTCCATGGCATGGGCCAGCTCCAGGCGGTTGGGTTGCCGCCCGAGCCGATGGGAGAGCTCCCGGGTGATGCGGCGCATCTTGGAGAGCTTCTCGCTGATGTGGATCGGCAGGCGGATCGTGCGGGCGCTGTTGTCGATCGCCCGGGTCATGCCCTGGCGAATCCACCAGTAGGCGTAGGTGGAGAACTTGTAGCCCATGGCCGGATCGAACTTGTCCACGGCGCGCTCCAGGCCGATGGCCCCTTCCTGGACCAGATCCAGCAGCTCCAGGCCCTGATTCTGGTACTTCTTGGCCACGCTCACCACCAGGCGCAGGTTGGCCGCCATCATGCGATCCCGCGCCCTCTGGGCCATGCGGATCTGGCGCTTCTGCTTGGGCGTGAGCTCCTCGAGAGGAACAACCTGCAGACGCTTGCCGGCCTGAACGTGATGGGCCAGCTCAATTTCTTCGGCCGGCGTGAGAAGTGGCACACGGCCAATGTTGCTGAGATACCAGCCGATGGAATCGGCACTCAGGCGGCCCGAAGCCCGTGCACTTGGCGTGCGTGATTTTGAAGCTGATGCGGCCGGCTTTTTGACGTCAATCAAGTTGACGTCCGAACCGGATTGCAAAGGCGTCCCCACACCCATGCCTCCGAAATTGAATGTGGGCGGAATGTAGCACTACTGACCTGAAGGCAAGGGGTAAATAGCGAAGACTTTCGGAAATGCGACCCGCCAATGCATGCTTTGGTGTCTACCGATGCATTTCTTTGTCTCAACCGGGCCCTCCGCCCTGCCTGTGTTGTTCTCGGTGGGAGGTTACCGCCTGGCCCGTTCAGGTCAAGCCTGGAGCCTTCAGGCCACGGCCTTGCGGGCCGGACTGAGGCCGCCACGCCAGCGTTCCATCAAGGTGGCCTGGGCCCGCAGGCCGTCGCCATCGCTGGGCCGCTGCTCAAAGCTGCCATCGCCGCGCATGTGCCAGCCGCCGGCGTCGTTGAGGTAGAGGTCCAGCACCGCTTCCAGCTGGTGGCGCAGGGCCGGATCCTCGATCGGGGCCACGGCCTCCACGCGGCGGTCGAGGTTGCGACTCATCCAGTCGGCACTGCCTAAATACACCTCAGGCTCGCCAGCGTTGGCAAACCAGAACACCCGGGAGTGTTCGAGGAACCTGCCGATCACACTCACCACCCGGATGTTGTCGCTGATTCCTTCCAGACCCGGCCGCAGGCTGCACATGCCCCGGATCACCAGCTCGATCGTCACGCCGGCCTGGGAGGCCTCATAGAGCAGGGCAATGATGCCCGGATCCACCAGGGAATTCATCTTCGCCCTGACGTGGCCACCTCGACCCGCCCTGGCGTGGTCGATCTCCCGCTGGATCAGCCCCAGCTTGCGCTTCCGCAGTGTCACAGGAGCCACCAACAAGCGGCGGAAGCTCTGCTGCTTGGAGAAGCCGGTGAGGTAGTTGAACAGCTCCACGAGATCGGCACCGAATTCCGGCCTGGCCGTGAGCAGTCCGAAGTCGGTGTAGAGGCTTGAGGTTCTGGCGTTGTAGTTGCCGGTGCCGATGTGCACGTAGCTGTTGAGCCGCTCCTTCTCCTTGCGCACCACCAGCAGGATCTTGGTGTGGGTCTTCAGGCCCAGCACCCCGTACACCACATGCACGCCGGAGCTCTCCAGGCGCTTGGCCCACTGAATGTTGTTGTCCTCATCGAAGCGGGCCTTGAGTTCCACCAGGGCCATCACCTGCTTGCCGTTCTCGGCCGCCCGGATCAGGGCGGCGATCACCGCCGAGTCCTTCGAGGTGCGGTACAGCGTCATCTTGATCGCCAGCACCAGCGGATCGTCGGCCGCCTGATTCAGAAACTCCTCCACGGAGGTGGAGAACAGGTCGTAGGGGTGCTGCAGCAGCACATCACCCCGGCGAATTACCGAGAAGATGCTCTCGAACTCCTCCGCCTTGAGGGAACCGTCCTCCAGCAGGCCCTTCTGGGCGCGTGCCAGCAGCGGGCTGGTGCGGCCCTTGTGGGGCCGGTCCTTGAGCTGGGGCAGCGGCACGGCCAGGAGGCTCATCAGATCGTCGAGCCCGAGGGGGCCGCTGACCCGGTAGACATCCTCCTCTTCCACGGCGGTGCCCTGCATCAGCAGCTGCAGCACCGACTCCGGCACCTCGTCGGCCACCTCCAGACGCACCACCTCGCCACCGCGCCGACGCTTGCGCAGGCCCTCCTCCAGGGCCTCCATCAGGTCGTCGGCCTCGAGATCGCGCAGCTCCAGATCCGCATCGCGGGTGACGCGGAAGAAGTAGTGGCCCTCCACGCTCATGCCCGGGAACAGAAGTTCCAGGTTGAAGGCCACCACCTGCTCCAGCGGCACGGCGCTGAACACCGGGGCGGGATGGCGCCCACTCAGCTCGATGGGGATCTGCACGAAGCGGGGCAGGTTCTTCTGGGGCACCTTCACCCGGGCGAACTCCTGCTGACCGGTGTCGGGGTCACGCACCAGCACCGCCACGTTGAGGCTGAGGTTGCTGATGAAGGGAAAGGGG
>NZ_JADEWP010000060.1:0-12516 GCF_015207535.1 Cyanobium sp. LEGE 06143
GGTGCCTTCGGCGAAGCGGATCGTGTTGAGCAGAGCCCGGCGCTCGGGGGTGAGAGCGAACACCCGGGCGGTCGGGGGCGGCAGGGGCACCGACAGAGCCAGGGAATGGGGCAGCACCTGCGTGGGCTGCTTCTGAGGCTGGGCCTGGCGTTGCTGCGGTTGGCTGCCGGTTCTCAGCACCGTGCCCAGGGTCGTGGCCGTGGCCTGGGCGGGCCGAGCCTCAAGCAGGGCAAGGGGAGTGGCAAGCAGGGAGAACGATGCGACCAGCAGAGCGTTCGTTGTTTTGGCGAAGGACAAAACCAAATGCGAAAACAACATTACGGGCAGCAATTTGGCGACCGCTGGCCCGAAACTGTTGCTATCAGGGCCAATCGCACAAGCGTCCACTCAGGTGATTGACAGCACCAAACAGTTAAAAACACTGTGAGGGAGCGAATTTGCCCGCTTCTGAGTAACAGCAGAGCCGATGATGCCGGCGTCAACGATCGGATCTGCTGATCAGCCCAGGCCACGCTGCTCCGCCAGCTCGGTGATGGCCAGGGCTCCGCTGCCGGCACCGTCCTGCGGCAGGGGCTGGCCGGAAGGCGTCAGCAGGGGTTGATCCAGCTGCCAACGGCCCGCCAGCAGGTCGGCGCGGCTGAGCAGGCGGTGCTGGCCGTGGCGCCTGAGGGCCTGCTCCAGCACCGGCGCCTCGGCGAAGCCATCCCGGTGCACCAGGTGGATGCCCACGTTCTGGCTCATGGCCTCACAGAAGCTGCTGTAGCCCGGCTTGGTGATCAGGCGCGAGCAATGGCGCATCAGCTCCAGGGGCCGCACCTCCGCCGGCAGCACCCGGCCGTTGTCCGCCTCAGCCAGGGCAGGGTCGTGGCCCAGGAAGGTCCACTGGGGCCAGAGGCCCAGCAGGGCGGGATCGAGCGCCAGGCCCATCCCGCCGAAGGTGAGCAGGGCGCAGCGGTCCGGCTCGTCCGGCAGCTGCAGCTGCCGCACCAGGCCCTCCAGCTCCAGGCGGGGCTCGCCGGCTGTCAGCCCGATGCGGCGGCGTGGGATGTCCCAGGGCATCGGCATGGCCAGGGGGCACTCCAGCAGCAGATCGCCGCGGCGGTAGAGGGCCAGGCAGTGCTCGGCCCAGGCCTCAAAGGGGCCGCCGAAGGGCCGGTAGATCACATCCCAGCCGAAGCTCGCCAGCCAGATCAGGGGGGCCCCCACCGCCTCGGCCAGCAGGGCTGCCGCCGGAGGAACGTCACCGATCACAAGCACGGGCTCCCCCTGGGCCCGCAGCCAGGCCGCCTCCCGCTCCAGCTGGGCGGGCAGCTGGCCCTCCAGCTGCTCGAGGGCTACCAGGGTGGCGGCGGGATCGGAGCCCAGGGCGTCGGCCTGCAACACCCCCACATCCCAGCGGCAGGGTCGGTGCTGCACGGCCAGCGGCGCAAAGGCCGTGGCCAGGAAGGAGGGCGGCAGGGCGGTGGAGAGCACCAGCCGCCAGTGGGGCCTGAGCCGCTGAAGTGCCGCCAGCACCGCCGCGCTGCGGGAGCCGTGGCCGAAGCCATGGGCACTGATGCAGGCGTAGATCAGCACGGCACGGCCGGAGCCGGAGCCGCTTGGTGCAGCACCTCTTCGTAGTGGAGGCAGCCATTGAGCCCATACCAGTGGTGGCTGGCCCGGCGCACCAGGGCACCGCCGCCGCCCAGGGGCTCGAGTTCCACCCAGGAGAAGTGGCGCAGGGCGCGACCAGCCAGGTCGTGGCCGTGGCGCGCCACAAAGGCGGCATTGAGATAGATAGTGCCCTCGCGGTCCACCGCCAGGCTGCGGCGATGGCCCTGGCCCCGGCGCAGGGCGTGGTGCATGTGGCCGAACACCACCAGGGGCACAGGACGATGGACCCGGATCTGGCGGATCGCCAGGGTAAGGTCCTGGTCGCCCCAGTCGCAGGCGGGCTTCTTCCAGTCGCGACCACAGGGGTCATCGACGCCACTGCCCAGGCCCGCCGGGCCGCAGTGGGCCAGCAGCACCAGGGGCAGGGCCGGGTCAGCGGCGAGGGCGGCGGCAGTGATCCGATCAGCGGAGTCCTGGAGGGTCATCGGCCCGAAGGCCGCCAGCACGGCGCGGGAGAGGTGAAAGCCACCGCCGGCGGTGCCCGGGCGGGCACCCACCACGGCGACCCCAGGCGGCTCCAGCTGGCGCAGGCCCCAGCCGCAGTGCAGCTCCCCCAGGCAGGCGATCTGGCGCAGCAGGGTGCGGCCTGAGGCATCCCTGCCGGCGTCGTGGTTGCCGAGCACGCAGGCCAGGGGCAGGGGCAGCCGGTTCAGGCGAGCCGGGATCTCGGGGCAGCCATCGCTGAGATCACCCACCACCAGCACCGCATCGGGGCGCAGCAGCTCCAGCAGCTTGTGATCGCTTTGATCCCAGGCGCCGTGGGGATCTCCCACCACGGCCAGACGCAGAACAGGCATCCACCACTACCTAGGCGGGCCCATCCTGGCCAGTAGGGGTGCCGCTTGGTTTTCAGGGGCGCCCACAGCACACACATCCGTACGCCTCGAAGCAGTTGCGGGTGCACGCCCTGGCAAGGCCAATGAGGGGCGATCGTGCAGATGATCCGCGAGCTGGCGATCGAACGGCTGGTTCTTGGCCAGGCCGAAACCAGTGGCGGCTGACTGCACTCTCTAGGCTGGCTGATCCAGCCCCATGGGGAACCCGGTTGGTGTTCACGGCAGCTCACAACTCAGCCCGCCGCTCGCCAGGCCAGGCAGCCGCAGCGCCGCATGTGCCGGCCGCCAACGAACTGCCGGCGGCGATCGAATCCCTGCGCCGCCAGCGCAATGCCGTGATCCTGGCCCACTACTACCAGGAGGAGGCCGTGCAGGACATCGCCGACTTCATCGGCGACTCCCTGGAGCTGGCCCGCAAGGCCGCCGCCACCGACGCCGATGTGATCGTGTTCTGCGGCGTGCACTTCATGGCCGAGACGGCCAAGATCCTCAATCCCACCAAGACGGTGCTGCTGCCGGATCTGGAGGCGGGCTGCTCCCTGGCCGATGCCTGCCCCGCCGACGCGTTCGCCGCCTTCCGGGCCGAGCACCCCGAGCACCTGGTGGTGAGCTACATCAACTGCTCGGCGGCGGTGAAGGCCCAGAGCGACCTGATCTGCACCAGCAGCAATGCGGTGGATCTGGTGCGCCAACTGCCCGCCGACCGGCCGATCCTGTTCGCCCCTGATCAGAACCTGGGCCGCTGGGTGCAGAACCAGAGCGGCCGTGAGCTCACCCTCTGGCCGGGCAGCTGCATGGTGCACGAAACCTTCAGCGAGCAGGCCCTGCTGCAACTGCAGCTGGAGCACCCCGAAGCCGAGGTGCTGGCCCACCCCGAATGCCAGCAGCACCTGCTGGATCTGGCCGACTTCATCGGCTCCACCAGCCGCCTGCTGGAGCGGGCGGCGGCCAGCGAGGCGCCGGACTTCATCGTGCTCACCGAGCCTGGGATCCTGCACCAGATGCGCCAGCGGGTGCCGGCCAAGGCCTTCTTCGAGGTGCCGGGCGCCGATGGCTGCAGCTGCAACGCCTGCCCCTACATGCGCCTGAACACCCTGGAGAAGCTGTGGCAGTGCCTGCACAGCATGGCTCCGGCGATCGAGCTGGAGGAGGAGCTGCGCCAGCGGGCCCTGGCGCCCATTGAAAAGATGCTGGCCATGAGCCGCTGATCAGGCCCGAGATCGCAGTTGCTGGTAGAGGCGGTAGCCGCGCCGCAGCCGCTCCAGCAAGGGGGTGGGAACCCGCAGACGCAGCGGGGCGATCACGGGGCGGTAGAGCAGGTGGTACGCCCGGCGCAGGTCGCGCCAGGCATCGCAGCGGTGGGGATTGAGGAAGTCGGAGATGTCCACAATCCGGCCCCGGTCCCGGTGCAGCAGCACGTTGCGGCCGTGCACATCGTGGCCCTGCAGGCCGCGGCTCTCGGCGGAGGCGATGGCGGCGTCGATGTCGAGGATCACCTGCAGCGGGATCGGCACCCCTTCACGCACACAGTCGTAGAGCGTGGTGCCGTGCATGCGCTTCAGCACCAGGTAGCTCTGGCCCACGTGGTTGCAGACAGAGAAGGCTGGGTGGGTGCCGATGCGGCGATATACCTCGGCCTCCCGAGTCAGACCCGGGCGACCCGGGGCATACACCTTCACCACCAGCTCGCTATGGTAGCGATGGTGCACCACCGCGGCATAGTTGCCGCTGCCGAGGCTGCGCCAGGGCGCGGGCAGCTGCTCCACCACCACGGGGTCATGGGGGTGAGGGATGAGGATCAGAAGCCGTGGCAGCAGCTCAGCCTCCACCAGGTCCAGAAAATCCTCAGGGATCCGGCTGGCTGCTGCGGGGAGGCACGAACCCTGGGCGGAGCACCAGAGGCTAGGGGCGGGAACCAGGCCCGTTCAGGTCGCTGGAAGCGCTGCCGGGCCCGGAGGCCGATGGGCCAGTAGGTTTGCGCCCATTCGCAGCGGTATGGGAACCACCATGGTCTGGCAGGCCGTGCGAAGCAGCCTGGGAATCCTGCTGCTGATTCTGGTGGCATGGCTTTTCTCCCAGGATCGGCGGGCCACGCCGTGGCGGTTGATCGGGGTCGCCATGGCCACCCAGCTGGGCCTCGGCCTGCTGCTGTTCCATGCGGCGATCGGACGGTTGGTGTTCTCCTGGCTGAATGGAGCCGTGGTGGCGCTGCTGGCCCCGGCCCGCACGGCGGCGGAATTCGTGTTCGGTCCGCTGGCGGTGCCCGGCGGGGAAGAGGGCAGCCTCGGCCTGATCCTGGCGTTCCAGGCTTTCCCGATCGCGATCTTCTTCTCGGCCCTCACGGCCCTGCTGTACCACCTAGGGGTGATGCAGCGGGTGATCCAGCGCCTGGCCCGCTTTTTCCGCCGCAGTCTGGGAATCACGGGGGTGGAAGCCACCGTGGCCGCCAGCAATGTGTTCGTGGGGATCGAATCGATGCTCACGATCCGGCCCTATCTGGCCGCAGCCCGGCCCCATGAGCTCGCGGTGGTTCTCACAGCCGGCATGGCCACCATCGCCAGCACCATGCTGGGGCTGTACGTGGGAGTGCTGCAACCCCACTTTCCCGGCATTGCCGGCCACCTGATCACCGCCAACCTGCTGAGTGCGCCGGCGGCGGTGATGATGGCGCGCATCCTGGTGCCCGAGCCGCAGCCGCAGCTTCAGCCGTGTGGGCTGCTGCCGGTGCTGGCGGAGGCTGACCGCTGCGGCAGCAGCGTGGAGGCCATCACCCAGGGAGCCAACGATGGCCTGAAGCTGGCGCTGGGAATCACCGCCGTGCTGATCGCCTTCGTCGGACTGCTCACCCTGGCCAACACCGGCATCGGCTGGCTCGGCAGCTGGGTCGGCCAGCCCCAGGTCAGCCTGCAATCGCTGCTGGCCTGGGTGTTTGTTCCCTTTGTGTGGATGATTGGCGTGCCCTCGGCCGATGCGCTGGCCGCCTCTGAACTGCTGGCTCTGCGCCTGGTGGCCACGGAGGTGCCGTCGTTCGTGAGCCTGGCCGCCAGCCTCGAGGCCGGGACCTGGAGCGACCCGCGCTCGGTGGTGATCCTCGCCTACGCCCTCTGCGGCTTTGCCCACCTTCCCTCGCTGGGGATCTTTGTGGGTGGATTGTGTGCCCTGGCCCCGGAGCAGAAAGGCGTGGTGGGCAAGCTGGCCTGGCGGGCGCTGCTGGCGGCCACCCTGGCCTGCCTGCTCACGGGAGCCGTGGCGGGGTTGCTGGGGGGATTCACGGGGTTGGCTCTCACTGCCTGAAGCCGGAGGTCATCCAGGCGAGCTGGCCGAGCGTGTCCCGATCGGCATTCTGAATCAACGGCAACTCTGCGGAGAACCTGTCATCGAGGTTCACCCTGTTCTCGTCCACGAGCTGGAGCAGCAGGGTGGCCAGATCGGCGATGGCGCCGGCGCAATTGCGGAATTTCATGGCGAGGGGCCACTTCCCTGCCATCGATCGTGACGCGCACGATGCACAGGAACGACAACGTCAGTAGCTGTAGTTGGCCTCGAACAGCGGTGTGCCGTCTGAGGGTTCGGAACCGGGCCGATAGAACCCCTGGGCTGCCTGGCCGTTGGCCCGGGCCCTGGCCAGCAGCGCCTCCTGGCCCGCAGCCACGTCATGGCCGGCCCAGTGCTTCAGGCACGACTGCTGCAAGGCCCGGCCGTAGGAGAAGCCCAGGTGCCAGGGGGCCGGTGAGATCGCCCGCCTGATGCCATTGAGGTACACGCTGGCCTCCTCCTCGCTCAGCCCGCCTGAGAGAAACAGGATCGCCGGCACACTCACCGGCACCGTGCGCTCCAGGGTGCGCAGGGTGAACTCCGCCACCAGATCCGGGCTGGGGGGGCTGGCACAGCCCATGCCCGGCAACGTCATCGAGGGCTTGAGCACACTGCCCTCCAGGAACACCCCATTGGAGCTGAGGGCCTCGTACACCGTGCGCAGCACCCACTCCTGCACCGCAGCGGTGGTCTCGATGTCGTGACCTCCGTCCATCAGGATCTCCGGCTCCACGATCGGCACCAGCCCCTGCTCCTGCACGCTGCGGGCATAGCGCGCCAGGCCCCAGGCGTTCTCGCGCACCGCCAACTCCGATGGAGCGCCCTCCGCCGTGATCGTGAGCACGGCGCGCCACTTGGCGAAACGAGCCCCACGATCATAGGCCCGCGCCGATCGCTGCTGCAGCCCCTGGAGACCGGTGCACCAGCTCTCGCCGGGAAGCCCCCCGGCCAGGGAATCCAATCCCTGATCCACCTTGATGCCGGGCACGATCCCCTGGTTGGCGAACAGGTCCACGATCGGCGGTCCAGGCGTGCCTTCGGCGCTGACGCTGTCCTGGTACAGCGTTTCCTCGTAGAGGATCACGCCACTGATGTGCTCGTCGAGTCCGGGCGTTGTGGCCAGCAGGCTGCGGTAGGCACGGCGATGGTCCTCGCTGTTCTCCACACCGATGGCGGCGAAGCGCTTGCCGATCGTGGCGGTGGATTCATCGGCGGCCAGCAGTCCCTTGGCCGGGGTGGCCAGGGCGCAGGCGGTGGTGGCCAGTTCATCGCGGTGGTTCTCGAGGCTCATGGATCTAGGCGCGGGGAACAGCGGAACCCCATGGCTCCACCCTCTGGCTAGGCAGAGCCAGGGGCGGTGTCAACGCCGGATGTGGCAGGGCACTCCGGGTTGTGCTAGCGCAGGGTTAATCCCGTGGAGTTCTGTGATGGCCCCCCTTCCCTGCGCCTGCCCGAGCTGCAGCTGCCTGGTGCCGGCCGGCGAGGCCGTGGTGCGCAACAACCTCTCCTATTGCTGTGAGGCCTGCGCCAACGGACACCCGAACCACGAGCCCTGCCATGCCGCCTCAGGCGCCGGCTGCGATTGTGCCTGCGGCTCCTGAGCTGCACCGTCGGCGGCTGAAGCTGGAATAGGAGCTTTAAATTCATCAGCTTTCATGGCTACATCCAAGCCGTGGTGGGTGGAGTTGTGGGTCAGGCTCTGATTGCAAACTGTACAGATGTTGAGGCACGTGATGGCTTGGGGTTGGGGTGGAGCATGCACCTCAGTTCACCGTGCTGACCCGATCAACATCACGAGCAATGCAACGCCCCGATCACGCCATCTGCCATGATGGACTGATGTTTCTTTCAGCCATGATCCCCCAACGGCATCGATTGAAATCGTTCGCAACCATGACGTGCCTGATGGCTGCAATCGGCAGCGTTCCCGTTGAGGCCCAGCCCGCAGGTCATGGAGCCCAGATGGCCATCTTCAATACCAGGGCGGAGGCGGAGGCTGCCGCCAAGGCCTTCAACTGTCAGGGGGCTCATCGAATGGGAAACCAGTGGATGCCCTGTGCCAGCCATGGCGAAACATCCGGCAGCCCATCTCATCCGGCTGGTACTCACTGATGGCAGATCAGATTCCATCCGGTTCACCATCCACAAGCACACCGATGGGCTGCGGAGGCAAGCCCAAGATTGTGGCCATCGGCATCGCCCCCCTGGGCATCATCTCGATCGGCATCGTGCCCATGGGTGTGGTGAGCATCGGGGTGGTACCGATGGGGATGCTGAGCATCGGTGCCGTGGCGATGGGGGTGGTCAATGCCTCCGTGGTGGGGATGGGCATCGTGATTGCCGGTGTCAACGTGATGGGCGTGTGGTGGGCGGGCATGGAGGGCATGGGGCCCTACCGGTTGGGGGGCCAGAGCGGTGAGGTTCACCACCACCATCAGCACGGCAAGGCCAACCTTGACGCCTACCCCAGCCGCGAAACCGCCGAGCAGAAAGCCATGGAGCTCGGCTGCGAAGGTGTCCATGCCATGGGCTCCCTCTGGATGCCCTGCCGCGAACACCCAGAGAACTGAATCAGCAGCCGGGCACCATGAAACCCATGCCCCCCCAGCCGATCGTGATCCTCGGCGGCTTTCTGATCAGCCCGCAGGCCTACGAGCCGATGCGGGCAAGGCTTGAGCAGCTGAGTGGCCAACCGGTGCGGCTGGTGGCGGTGGGCAAACCGGAATGGCTGCTCACCGTGTTCGCCTTCGCCTGGGCCCGCATCCTGGATCGGGTCGCCGGCAGTGTGGCCGAGCTGGCCGCCGGCTCCCCCACCGGCCGGGTCACCTTGGTGGGCCACAGCTCCGGCGGGATCATGCTGCGGCTGTTCCTGGATGACGCCCCTTTCCAGGGTCGCCGCTACAACGGCAAGGCCTTGGCCGACACGCTGGTGATGCTTGGCAGCCCCCACACCGCCCGCAAGGCCACCGTGCTGCGTCAGATGGTGCGGCGGCGTCTGCCGGGATCAGTCTTCGCGGATCAGGTGCGCTACTGCTCGGTGGCTGGAGACCTCAATCTGCACGATGCCACCCCGCTGGCCTGGCGCCTGGCGCCACGGCCTACCGCAACAGCAGCGGCAACGCCCAGGACCGGGGCGATGGCCTGGTGCCGGTGTCCTCGGCTCTTCTGGAGGGCTCCACCCCACTGGTGCTGCCGGGGGTGGCCCACGGCGGCGCCTTCGGGCCCAGCTGGTACGGCAGCCCGGAGGTGGTGGAGCGTTGGTGGCCGTAGCAGGCAGCGTTTCGTCCTCTCAGCTTCTAACCGCCGACGCAGGGCGCTGAGCCGCCTACCCCGTTGACACTCAACAACTCTGCAACCAGATTCCCCAACCATGGCCAGAACAGTACAAAGCCTTCTGGAAGACATTCAGCTGCTTGACGAGCAGCAGTTCCGCCTCGTCGAGGCAGTCCGGGAGTTGGTCAAGTCAACCATCAAGCCCCTTGCGGAAGAAGTGAAATACGGAGGCATCATGTTCACATCCACCATCCCCTTTGCTGGTGTATTTGCGTACAAAGAGCACGTTTCGGTGGAATTCAGCCTGGGCGCCAGAATCAACGATGCAGCCGGCTTCCTGGAAGGGGCAGGCAAGGGCCGGCGCCACCTCAAGCTCCGGACTGTTCAGGACATCACCGGCAAACAGCTGGCGGTCTATCTGCCGCTGGCTCTTGAGGCTGCAGCAGATGAGGCCGCCGGGGCTGGATCGAGCAGCTCCGCGAGCGGCACGAAGCGGTAACCGCGCCGACGCAGCTCCGGCACGATCCAGCTCAGGCTCTCACGCGTGCGGCTGTTCAGGGCCGGCGTGTCATGCAGCACCAGGATGCCGCCGGGGTGGGCGTTGATGCGCACGAACCAGCGCACGAAACCCAGCGGTGGCCGGAAGGTGTCCCAGGGAAAGATCGAGCCCAGCACCAGCTGGTAGCGGCGTGACGCCAGCCTCTGGAGCATGGCCCCGTGGAACCAGCCCTGACCCGGGCGGAACCAGCGCCAGGACAGTGATTCGGGGGCAGCGGCCCGCTCGATCAGCCGTTCGGTGGCCTGGAGCTCGTGCCAGAAGGGCCCCTCCGCCAGCTTGGCGGCGCAGGCATCGCGCCAGAGGTGGTTGCCCAGGTCGTGGCCCTGTTCCAGGGCCAGCCGGGGGAAGGCAGGGTCACGCTCCAAGTGGGAGCCGATCAAGAAGAAGGTGGCCGGCACAGCGAGCTGCTCGAGCAGTTCAAGCAGGGCCTGGGATCCAGGACCACTGGGGCCGTCATCGATGCTGAGCGCCAGCCGCTTCTGCCGGCCCGGGCCGCAGAACACCACCGCCGGGTTGAGCGGGGCGAGCAGGCCGCGGATCAGCAGCGAGGGCGCCAGCAGGAGCGCCGCCACGGCCAGCAGCACCCCAGCCAGGGTGAGAGCGACGCTCAACAGCAAGGGAAGGCCTCCCGGCTCAGCCCCCATCCTCGCGAGCCGCTCAGGATCTTGATCGCCTGGGTGACCTCCAGCAGGGCCAGGTCGCCGCCGCTGGCCGGACCGATCCAGCGAGAGATCACGAAGAACGATGACACCGGAGCAGGCCGCAGGTTGCAGACGTTGCTTCGGGCTAGAGCGGTAGGGGCGGCAGCACGAGGAGCGGCGAGCCCTCACGCCATGGCTGCAGCAACGGCCCGATCCCTTCCCTCCGATGCCATGACCGCCCCCAAAAAGCCCAAAGCCCGCAGCACCTCTGCCAGCACGACCGCGGCCGCCGCCCGCACGGTGATCTACTGCCACGGCATCTCGAACATGCCCCCCGAGCGGGAGCTGCGCTCGCAGTGGGACCAGGCGCTGTTCGGGGCCGACCAGGGGGAGCGCACCCGCATGGCCTACTGGGTGGACCGCGAGCGCTACCCGCAGCCGGCGGGCGTGTCGATCCGGGCGGTCGGCGCGGAGAACGGGCTGCTGCAGCCCCAGGCCGAGCGCCTGCTGGAGGACTCGATCCGCCACAGCGACTCGCCGGAAGACTCCCAGGCCTTTGTGGAGGCCTTGGATGAGCAGCTGCAGCAGGCCGCCTTCACGGCAGCCCAACAAGGCGCACCCCTGGGAGGGCCTGCTGCGTTGTCGATGGAGGCCAAGGGGCTGTGGAGCCCGGTCACGGCCCTGTTCACCAAGGTGTTCATGGCCGACGTGAACGACTTCCTGTTCAACAAGGCCAAGCGCAGCCACATGGTCCAGACGGTGAAGGACCGGGTGGTCACCGGCGGCGGCCCCTTTGTGGTGATCGGCCACAGCCAGGGCAGCATGGTCACCTACCAGGCCCTGATCGAGCTGGCCCAGGAGCGGCCCGACCTGGAGGTGGACCTGTTCCTCACCATCGGCTCTCCCCTGGGTCTGCCCCAGGTGACCGACGTGCTGCACAAGTGGCACGGCAAACAGCTACCGATCCCCGTCGCAGTGAAGCGCTGGGTCAACATCGCCCAGGATGGCGACATTGTGTGCCTGGATCAGTCCCTGGCCGACGAATACAGCGCCAAGGGCAAACCCCCTGTGCTGGATGAACGGGTGGAGGGGCTGGTGTGGCCTCCCAGCAAGGCCCACGCCGCCAGCCGTTACCTGAGCCGCCGCGACACCCAGATCACGGTGATGGGCGCGGTGGATCGCTCCCGCTTCCAGCCCGTGAGCCCGGTGACCGTGGCCCGCAACCTGGCCGACAGCCTCGATGACGACGCCCGCAAGCGGGTGCCGGTGCTGATCGAATTGCTGGATCGCAGCCCGGTGGCCAGTGACCAGAGCGCCGCGAACGACAACCGGGACCACTCCCTCCAGGGCACCAAAGACTCGGTGCTGGCCTGGATCGACAAGCACGTGCTGAAGGAACCGATCACGGCCGACACGGTGTTTCTGGAAGACCAGCTGGAGCACTACGTGGCGGTGAATCTCAACCGCGCCGAGGTGGAGACCCTGGCCTGCGACCTGAGCCAGCACTACGGCGCCGCCTCCCCGGCGGTGTACCGGATGTTCAGCAACAGCAAGAAACGCGCCCTGATCCGCGAGTCGATCCACACCGTGCAGGCCCGCACCGCCCAGCTCGGCTACAACGCCTGCGGCCAGGGCATCACCTGGGCGGTGCTCGACACGGGCATCGACCGCCACCATCCCCACTTCCACAACCCGGCCTTCGCCGCTGGGGGCAGCATCGCCGCCGACTGGGACTGCACCAGCCGCGGCGCCGTGCAGCCCGCCAGCGGTAACGACCCCAACGGCCATGGCACCCACGTGGCGGGGGTGATCGCCGGGGGCCTGATCCTTGCTGGCGGCGCTGAGGGGGCAGAGCCAATCGAGATGCTGGGCATGGCACCAAGGGCCCGCTTGGCCACCTACAAGGTGCTGGCCGACAACGGCAGCGGCTACGACGCCTGGATCCTCAAGGCCATCGACCACATCTGGCACCAGAACCAGAACAGCCGGCGTCTGGCGATTCAGGGGGTGAATCTGAGCCTGGGGGGCGCCTTCGATCCGGCCAGCTTCGGCTGCGGCGATTCGCCCCTGTGCGCCTCGCTGCTGCGGCTGTTGCGCCAGGGCGTGCTGGTGGTGCTGGCCGCCGGCAACGAGGGCAGCGGCGACATCGTGGTGAATGGCGCCAGCTCCACCCGCTCCTTCGATCTCTCGATCGGCGATCCCGCCAATCTGGAGGAGGCGATCGCCGTGGGCTCGGTGC
>NZ_JADEWP010000061.1:0-12350 GCF_015207535.1 Cyanobium sp. LEGE 06143
GCCTGGAATGGCCTCTGGAGCACCACCTCAACGGCCTGGACAGCCTCACGCCGGTGCGGGGTGTGGTGCGGGCGGTGCACCGCGGCGACGCCCTGGAGGTGGAGGGGGAGGCGGCCACGATCGTGACCCTCTGCTGCGACCGCTGCCTGGGCCACTACAACCACTCCCTGGAAGCCAAGGCTCAGGAGCTGATCTGGCTGGGGTCGGCCGACCCCCAGAGCCTGGATGTGGCCCTGACCCGGGCGCTGGATCCCCGACTCGATCTCGACGCCGACAGCCTCAGCGAATCGCTCGATCCCCGCGGCGACTTCGACCCGGCCCACTGGATCTTCGAGCAGCTGAGCCTGCAGCTGCCCCTGGCGAACCGCTGCGGTGCCGACTGCCCGGGACCGGCCCACTGGGGCAGCGGCCCACCCGTGGGGGAGCCCGCTGGCGAGCTGGCTGGCGAGGCCGCCGGCGGCGACCCCCGCTGGGCAGCCCTGGCCGCTCTGCGCCAGAACGCCGCCAAGGGGTCAAACCATCCCMGACCGCAACCATGAGCGAAACCAGCTGGGCCGACCACCTCGACCTGATGATCCGGGCCCGCACCCCGATCATCTGGATCCGCAGCCTCGAGGAGCAGCGGGTGGAGGCCCTGCTGGAGCAGGCGGCGCGGCGGCTGGGCAACCGCACCCTGCTGCGCTGGGACTTCGTGGATGGCCTGCGCGGCGCCCCGAACCGCGAGGGCGAGGCCAGCCGCAATCCGATGGCGGCCCTGAGCTGCCTCGATTCCCTGCCTGCTGAGCAGGGCGCGATCCTGCTGCTGCGCGACTTCCACCGCTACGGCGAGGATGCCGGCATCTGCCGCCGCCTGCGCAACCTGGCCGGCAGCCTGCGCGAGACCCCCCGCACCCTGATCATCACGGCGCCGGACTGGAAGGTGCCGCCGGACCTCGATGACTGCATCACCCTGCTGGATCTGCCGCTGCCGGATGCCGAGGAGATCGGCCAGCTGCTGAGCTCGATCGCCGCCGCCAGTGGCCGGGCGCTCGATCCGCCGGTGCTGCGCCAGCTCACGGCGGCCTGCCACGGCCTCAGCGAACAGCGCGTGCGCCAGCTGGCGGCCCGGGCCCTGGCCCGCCGCGGCCAGCTGGGTGCCGACGACCTGGCCGAGGTGCTGGAGGAAAAGCGCCAGGCGATCGCCAAGAGCGACCTGCTGGAGTACTGCCCCAGCAGCTCCAGCCCGGCCGACATCGGCGGGCTGGAATCGCTCAAGCACTGGCTGGAGCAACGGCGCCGGGCCTTCAGCGAGGAGGCTCGGGCCTATGGGTTGCCCCTGCCCCGGGGGGTGCTGCTGGTGGGCCCCCAGGGAACGGGCAAGTCGCTCACGGCCAAGGCCATTGCCCACAGCTGGTCGATGCCCCTGCTGCGGCTGGATGTGGGGCGCCTGTTCGCGGGCCTGGTGGGGGCCTCGGAGGCCCGCACCCGCGACATGATCCAGAGGGTGGAGGCCATGGCGCCCTGCGTGCTCTGGATCGATGAGGTGGACAAGGGCTTCGGTCTCGGGGCCAGCAGCGACGGCCGCAGTGACGGCGGCACCAGCCAGCGGGTGCTGGGCACGGTGCTCACCTGGATGGCGGAAAAGACCAGCCCGGTGTTCGTGGTGGCCACGGCCAACGCGGCCGAGAGGCTGCCCCCCGAACTGCTGCGCAAGGGTCGCTTCGATGAGATTTTTCTGCTGGCACTGCCGGGGCCGGAGGAACGGCGCGCCATCCTCGACCTGCAATTGCGCCAGCGCCGGCCGGGCCACAGCCTGCCGCTGGAGGTGTTGGTGGATCGCACGGCGGGCTTCTCCGGAGCGGAGCTGGAGCAGACGGTGATCGAGGCCATGCACCTGGCCTTTGCCGAGCGGCGCGAGTTCGGCGAGGCCGACCTGATCGCCGCGGCCAGCCAGGTGGTTCCCCTCAGCCGCACGGCCCGCGAGCAGCTCGAGGCCCTGGAGCAATGGGCCAGCACGGGGCGGGCCCGCCCCGCCTCCAGGTTGCGGGGCGTAACGAACTCAGACGCCAGGTAACAAGCCCGTGGTTCCAGCTGGGTCGGCCTGTCCACCCCCCTTACGGTCTGCTGACGAYCTTGTCAGCGCCATGACCCCCAGCCCCACGCCTCGTGACCGCGGTGAACTGTTCACCCAGCTGGCCGTGGCCTGCATCGGTGCCGGGGTGGTGACCACCCTCGCGGTGGCCCAGGGACAGAACCCGATCACCGCGCTTGGCATCACCCTGTTCTCAGCCATCGCGGCCGTGGCCCTCGGCCAGGTGCTCTGAGGCCAGGCCTGCATGGGCGGCAGCCTCGCCAGAGCGGCCTCGAAGACTCAAGCCTCACCACCTTGAGAACTGGAAAGCAGCCTTGTCTAGCCCTCGCAAGCCTGCCCATAGTGGCTTCATCGCCAATTGGACTTTGGCATGACACTCCCCCAACAGCGAAGGGCTGGCCTGGGCCTACCAGCCCTCAGCATGGCCTTGGTGATGGCCTGTGGCACCACCTTGCCCTCCATGGCCGCCCTGAGACAGGCCGACCGGCAGCCGACAGCCCAACGGGCCAGCCCCAGCCTGCAGGCTGGTGATAATGGCGGCTCGGTCCTGATTGCCAAAGAGAAGGATCGGGACAAAAAAAAGAAGAAAAAGCGCGATAAGAAATCCGAAAAGAAGCAGAACAACCGCAAGGCGCGCGACAGGAACCAGAGGAACAAGCGAAACCGGAACACCAACAAAAAGAAGGCCAATCGGAACCAGAGAAACAATCGCAATCAGAAACACGATCGAATCCATAAGAATCGAAACGCCAAAAGCAGCAACAACAACAAACGAGACAGAACCTCCAGGCCCAATCGCACCATCACCCGAACCCAGCGCGATCGCATCTATCGCCAGGGTCTGCGCGACGGCAAGGACCGTGGCTACAACAAGGGCGTCAGGACCGGCTATCGCGAGGGGGTCGACAAGGGTCGTAAGCGCGGCTACGGACGGGGCTATGACCGGGGCTACCACAAGGCCAAAAACCGCTACCGAGGCTGGGACAGCAACCGCTGGCGCACCTACAACCGCACCAAGCGGAACCAATGGCGCCGTCCGGTGGTGGTCAACAACTACTACGGACGCGGCGGCTGGGCCCGTCAACGCGGCTGGTACAACTCCCGTCCCTGGGGCGGTGGCTGGTACGGCGGTTGGTCCAGTTCACCACCGTGGGGCTGGTGGCTCGGGCAGTCCGTGGTGTGGGGCGTGACCGCCCTCACCACAGCGGCGATCATCAACGACTCCATTGATCGGTCCATCGAGCGCCGTCAGCCCACCGTGCTGGTGCCTGACACCAACTGGCAGCTCTACTACGGCAGCGTGGAGCCGGTGGAGAACACCGGGGTCACCTTTGCCGTGTCCAACGGCTCCGGCACCTATGCCATGGAGGCCGACTGCGAGGAGGGTCTGCTGAACGGCGCGGTGCCCACCACACCGGCGGAAGCCCAGCTGATCAATGCGGCCTGCCAGGTGACCTTCGGCACCCAGGCCTGAATGACCAGCGGCTTTCGCGACCAGCTGCCGGCCCTGGCCAACAAGACCTACTTCAACTACGGCGGCCAGGGCCCCCTGCCGACCGCGAGTCTGGAAGCCATGGTGGCGGCCTGGGGCCAGTTGCAGGAGCTGGGGCCATTCACTGGGGATGTGTGGCCCTTTGTGGAGTCAACGGTGACCGGCCTGCGCAGGCGCCTGGGCCGCTGGCTCGGGGTACCGCCCCAGCGCCTGGCCTTCACCGAGAACGTGACCAGCGGCTGCGTGCTGCCCCTCTGGGGCCTGCCCTGGCAGCAGGGAGACGTGCTGCTGCTGAGCGATTGCGAGCACCCCGGCGTGGTGGCGGCCTGCCGGGAGCTGGCCCGACGCCAGCAACTCACGATTGAGCGCTTCAAGGTTGCTGACCTGCGGCAGGACCCGGCGGCCACCGACGCCGCAGTGCTGCAGCGGCTGGAGAACGCCCTCGGCCCCCGCACCCGCCTGGTGGTGCTCTCCCACCTGCTCTGGAACACCGGGCAGGTGATGCCGATCGCCGCTGTGGCCAGCCGGCTGGACCAGCACCCGCAGCGACCCTGGCTCCTGGTGGATGCTGCCCAGTCACTGGGCAGCATCCCCGTGGCCGAGGCAGCCGAGGCGGCCGACATCTACGCCTGCACAGGTCACAAGTGGTGCTGTGGGCCGGAGGGCCTGGGCGTGGTGGCCCTCTCTGAGCGGCTGCTGGCGGAAGCCCAGCCCACCCTGATCGGCTGGCGCAGCCTCAGCCATGAGGGCAGCGCCACCAGTGGCTTTCACACCGACGGGCGCCGCTTTGAGGTGGCCACGTCCTGCATCCCCCTGTTCGCCGGCCTGGATCGCTCCCTGGAACTGCTGGAGGCAGAGGGGTCGCCGGAGCAGCGGCTGCAGCGGATCGTCCTGCAGGCTCGCCGCCTCTGGGAGTCCCTGGCCGGGCTGCCAAACCTGAAGACCGCCCTGCAGACACCCCCTCCCGCCGGCATTGTGAGCTTCACGCTGGAAGGGGAACAGCCTGGCGATGTGGTGCGACGGCTGGGGGAGCAGAGCCTCTGGATCCGCAGCCTCGATGAACCGGCTTGCCTGCGGGCCTGCACCCACGTCTGCACCCTTGAACAGGACGGCGACAGGCTGATCGCCGCCCTGGGAGATCGGTGATCAGTCGGCAGCTGGGTCGCTGAGCATGGTGCTGTAGACCCAGCCGGCGAGCAGGGCACCGACGATCGGGGCCACCCAGAACAGCCAGAGCTGACCAACGGCCGCTCCGCCCACCCAGACGGCAACGCCAGTGCTGCGTGCCGGGTTCACCGAGGTGTTGGTGACCGGGATGCTGATGAGGTGAATCAGGGTGAGTGCCAGGCCGATGGGCACCCCGGCAAAGCCGGCGGGGGACAGCTTGTCGGTGGCACCGAGGATCACGAGCAGGAAGAAGAAGGTGAGCACCACTTCCACCACCAGGGCGGCGAAGAAGCTGTAGCCACCTGGGGAGTTGGCGCCGAAACCGTTGGTCGCAAGGGCGTTGGCACCCTCCACCACGAAGCCGGCGCGGCCGCTCGCCACCAGCTTGATGACGCCGCCGGCAATGACGGCACCGACCACTTGGGCCGCGATGTAGGGGAGGAGCTCAGCCTGCTTGAAGCGCCCGCCTGCCCAGAGGCCGAAGCTCACCGCGGGGTTGATGTGACAGCCCGAGATATGACCAATGGTGTAGACCATGGTCAGCAAGGTGAGTCCGAAGGCCAGGGACACCCCCAGGAAGCCCAGTCCCAGTGGGTTCGCTGCAGCGTTGTCATAGGGGAAGTTGGCCGCCAGCACGGCACTGCCGCATCCGCCCAGGACAAGCCAGAACGTGCCGAACATCTCGGCGAGACATTTTCTGAACAGTGGAATGGCTCGGGCCATTGCATCAAAAGTTACAACTCTGAAAACCTACCGGTCCATGGGCCATTTGCCCTCACTCTGTGATCAATCAACGGTCAATCAACACCATGCCGTAACAGGCACCCCGACCTAAGCCTCAGCAAGGTGCTCCGCCGCCAGCCTGGAGCCGAGGGCCTTCTGGGCCTCCTCCCTGTCGTCGAAGTGAATCTTGGTGGTGCCCAGGATCTGGTAATCCTCATGGCCCTTGCCAGCGATCAGCACCAGATCCTCGGGCTGCGCTGCCCTGATCGCCGCGGCGATCGCGCCGGCCCGGTCGCCTTCCACCTCCAGGTCGGTGCCGGCGGGGATGCCGGCCACCACGTCGTCGAGGATGGCCTGGGGATCCTCCGTGCGCGGATTGTCGGAGGTCACCACGACGCGATCGGCCAGGCGCGCGGCGATGGCGCCCATCTGGGGGCGTTTGCTGCGGTCGCGATCACCGCCGCAGCCGAACACGCAGATCAGTTGCCCCCTGGTGAAGGGCCGGCTGGCCTGCAGGGCATTGTCCAGACCATCGGGCGTATGGGCATAGTCCACCAACACCACCGGCTGGGGCTGGCTGCCGGCGGGGCTCACCCGCTCCATGCGTCCGGGCACCCCGCGGAAACTGGCCAGTCCAGGCAGCAGCAGGTCCAGGGGGATCCCCTGCTGCACCAGGGCTCCCACGGCCTGCAGCAGGTTCATCAGGTTGAAGCGGCCCAGCAGCGGCGACTGGAAGCGGCCCTCTCCCAGGGGCGTCACCAGCCGGCCGCGCACGCCACTGCTCTCCATCTCGAGGGAATCGATGAACAGCTCGGCGCCGGGGTCGAGCAGGGAACTGCGCCAGCAGCGCGGCCCCAGCTGGCGGGCCAGTTGGGCACCCCAGGGGTCGTCGCCGTTCACCACCACGGTGGGGCTGGCACTGGCCTTGAGCAGGGGGGAGGTGAACAGCAGCGCCTTGGCGGCGAAGTAGGCCTCCATTGAGGCGTGGTAGTCGAGGTGGTCCTGGGTGAGATTGGTGAACACCGCCCCGGCGAACTGGCAGCCGGCCACCCGCTGCTGATCGAGAGCGTGGGAGCTCACCTCCATGGCCGCGATCCGGGCGCCGGCCTCGACCGCGCGGGCCAGCTGGGCCTGCAGCAGATCGGCGAAGGCGGTGGTGTGCTGGGCTGTGACGCTGTAGCCGGGCCAGCGGTTCTCCAGGGTGCCGAACAGGGCGGTCGGCAGACCCGCCGCCCCCGCCAGGTGCTCGATCAGATGGGTGGTGGTGGTCTTGCCGTTGGTGCCGGTGACCCCGATCAGGCCCAGGCGGGCGCTGGGTTGTGCCCAATAGGCGGCGGCCAGGGCTCCGGCCCAGCGGGCCACGGGTTCCTCCACCACCAGCACCGGATCGCCGTCGCCGGGGCGGTCGTCGAGGATCGCCCCGGGACCCACCACTGCCAGGMAGGCCCCCGCTTCGAGGGCAGCACGCCAGTAGCGGCCGCCATCCACCTGGGTGCCGGGCAGACCGATGAACAGGGTGGCGGGACCCACCCGGCGCGAGTCACAGCTGATCGAGCGCACCGTCGCGTCGGGAAGGCCCTCAGGCACCTGCAGTCCCACTTCGCTAAGCAGGGGGTGAAGCAGGGTGGGCATGGCGGGGCAACGGGTGGGCTGGCGCCGTTCTAGACGCTTCCCCCAGGAAAACCGTTCTTGCCCAACCAAACCAGCAGGGCCGTGTCCACCAGGCGAGGCGGCACCCGGGGCAGCAGCTGCTCGCCCGTGGCCGTGCGCCAGCCCAGCACCGGCACCTCCAGCCCGAAGCGGGCCTGCAGGGAAGGATCGTCGTCCACATTCACCACCACCAGGGGCGGCGGCGGCGTCAGCCGGCGCAGCTTCTCCTCCAACCCCTCACACAGGCAGCAGCCCGGGCGGGAGTAGAGCACCAGGTRATCGGCCATCGGGGACGCAGGGCGAAACAGGAAGGTGAGAGCAGGGTTGAGGGGAGCCCTCGGGCCGGTTCAGTCGGGCACCGGATCACAGCCGCAGGGCGTGAAGGGGTGGCAGCGCAGCAGCCGCCGCAGGGTGAGCCAGCCGCCGCGCCAGGGTCCATGGCGGCTGATCGCCTCCAGGCCATAGGCACTGCAGCTGGGAATGAAGCGGCAACGGGGGCCCAGCAGGGGGGAGAGCAAGCGGCGGTAGAGGCCGATCAGCCCCAGCAGCAGCCAGGCCAGCCAGCGGGAGGGGCCCGCAGGCCCGGGCAACTCAGGGGATGGGGCCAGTCCGAGGGCCACGGGGCCAACCGATAAGATCGATCGTTGGCGCGTCAAGGCGCGGGCAGCGGACTTGATCCAGCATGCCCCAGCTGCGGCCGCCATGGGACCCACCTGGGGTCCCGTTCCGTCCCACCACCTTGTTTTCATGTCTCGTTACCGCGGCCCTCGTCTGAGGATCACGCGGCGCTTGGGAGACCTTCCCGGTCTCACCCGTAAGTCCGCCAAGCGGTCTTATCCCCCTGGTCAGCACGGCCAAGCCCGTCGCAAGCGCTCCGAATACGCCATCCGCCTGGAAGAGAAGCAGAAGCTTCGCTTCAACTACGGCATCTCCGAGCGCCAGCTGGTGCGCTACGTCAAGAAAGCGCGAGCCCAGGGAGGCTCCAGCGGCACCAACCTGCTCAAGCTGCTCGAGAGCCGTCTCGACAACATCTGTTTCCGCCTCGGCTTCGGGCCCACCGTGCCCGGCGCCCGCCAGTTCGTGAACCATGGCCACGTGACCGTCAACGGCCGCGTCGTGGACATTGCCAGCTTCCAGTGCAAGCCCGGCGACGTGGTCGCCGTGCGCGAGCGCAAGCAGAGCCGCAAGCTGGCGGAGGGCAACCTGGAATTCCCGGGCCTGGCCAACATCCCGCCCCACCTGGAACTGGACAAGGGCAAGTTCACCGCCAAGGTGATCAGCCGCTGCGAGCGCGAATGGGTCGCCCTCGAAATCAACGAGCTGCTGGTGGTGGAGTTCTATTCCCGCAAGGTGTAGGACTCTCAGTCCGAGGCACAGCAAGGGGTCTGGGGGCTGTGGTCAGCGTGCTCATCGGGCAGCTCTGACCACAGCCCCCAGAGCCCTTTGCTCGCCAGCTGCGTGAGCACCTGCAGGTGCATCCCCTGATCACCAAGTCCAATAATCCTTTGGCTTGCCGATGTAGGAGAGAAAGGCTTCCGCATCAGGACGGAGCCGTTGAATCACAGAGGCACGCATCGGGCCTGGCCAGTCGGGCTCCGATACATGGGCACGGCCCTTTTGTCCCACCTTGTTGAGCTTGGGCAACTCTCCTGCTTCCAGAATGCTGTGCGTCTGAGGCGGAAGCCCCAGAAAAACCAGCAGCTCCCCGAGCACGGCAGCAGGATCAGCGATCAGATCCTCAAACGTCAAGCAATGGATCTGCTGATCCGGGAAATATCTTCGATAGGCATTGATTCTTTCGTAGTAACTGGAACAACCGATCAACAGCCGGGCGGCTCGGCGATCGGAAAGAATTCGCTCAAACGCCACATAGTCAGGACTTCGTCCTTTGACGTGGCGCCACTGAGACACGAGTCGATCAAGCGGATGACGCACAACATAAACTATTTTCATTCCTGGGAAGTATCGATGCATCAGCCCAGGAGCATCCCGAAATTCCCTCAGCGGGCTGGCATACATTGTGCTCGCCTCACCGCGCCAGGCAAAGCCCGATCCGGCCCTGAAGAGGCCCCGATACCACGGCCAGCCCTTAATGTAATGGCGCCCAAAAAACTTCGGCTCTTTGGGCCGGCTGATGAAAATATCGGCATGGCTGGAGAGCACGGCTGCAAGTGTCGTCGTGGCCGACTTGGCGGCACCGATGATGATGAAATTAGGCAAGTATCGCCTGCCCATTCTCACCTGTCTGGCGTGTAACCCAGCAAGGCCATCTGCAATTTCGGCGTAAGGCCTTCGATCAAGTCTTAATCCCATAAGGCCCCGTCACCGCATTGCCACAATGGCATTCCAGCCTAAAATATCAAGATATGGATTTTGTCGCAGCGCCTCCAGAAACAGCGATGGGCAGATTTCTCTCGATGCGATCAGCATGAGGCCAAGGCGAAGCTGATGCCCTAGTCAGCGATGAGCGCATCGAGATTGCCGCCATGCACCGGGCCCTGAATGAGGCTCTGGAAGTCAGTTTTCTGCCGCCACCAGATGGCAATTGGCAAGCCGTGAATCCTTGACGTGGATCTTATCTGGCCCGATCAGCGCTGAGGGCACAACGCGTGTTCAGCCGCCGATCAGGGCCTCCAGCGCGGCGGTCACGTCGTCCTGGCGCATCAGCGCTTCGCCCACCAGCACCGCATCCGCCCCGGCGCTCTGCACCCGATCGAGGTCATCGCGGCTGAACAGGCCCGATTCGCTCACCAGCAGGGCACCCTTGGCGCGCAGCGCCGCGCCGTGGCGCGCCATCAGCTGCTCGGTGGTGGCCAGGTCGGTGTGGAAGCTGGCGAGATCCCGGTTGTTGATCCCGATCAGCCGCACCCCTTCCAGGGCCAGCACCCGCTCCAGCTCGGCCTTGTCATGCACCTCCACCAGCGTGGCCAGGCCGAGGCTGCGGGCCGCCTTGAGCAGGTAGGTCAGATCCTGATCCGTGAGGATGGCAGCGATCAGCAGGGCGGCATCGGCGCCAGCGGCGCGGGCCTGGTAGAGCTGGTAGGGGCTGAGGATGAAGTCCTTGCAGAGCAGGGGCAGCTCCACCACCTGGCGCACCTGCACCAGCACCTCAAAGCCTCCCTGGAAGAAGGCTTTGTCGGTGAGCACCGACAGACAGCTGGCCCCTCCGGCGGCGTAGCCGCGGGCAAGGGACTCRGGGTCGAAGTGCTCGCGGATCACGCCCTTGCTGGGGCTGGCCTTCTTGATCTCGGCGATCACGGCCGGCTTGCGGCAGCTGGCCCGCAGGGCGGCCTCGAAGTCGCGGGTGGGGGGCAGATCGGCCACCTGGCGGGCCAGTTTCTGGAGGGGCACCCGCTCGCGAGCCGTGGCCACCTCCCGGTCCTTCTCCCACACGATCTCCTCGAGGATGTGGCGCGGCGCCGCCTCGGCGTGGGGCACGCCGTACTCCAGGAAGGCCACCTTCACCTTGGGGTTCGGGGGGCGGCGACGAATCTGCATGGATCAGCGGACGAGAGGAAGGGACAGAACGGGGCCGGCCCTCAGGCCACGGCCATGGCGGCCTGCTTGTAGGCCACCTCCACCACCTCACTGAGGGTGGGATGGGTGTGCACTTCGTTCACGAGCTGGATCACACTCTGGCGGCGTGCCACCGCGTTGGCGATCTCCTGGATCAGGTCGGCGGCGTGAAGCCCGTAGATGTGGGCGCCCAGCACCTCACCGGTGCTCTTGTTGAACAGCAGCTTCATCAGCCCGTCGCTCTCCAGCTCCGCCAGGGCCTTGGAGTTGGCCTTGAAGTAGCTGCGCACGCTGCCCAGCGCGAAGCCCTCAGCGGCCGCCAGCTCCTTGGCCTCAACCTCACTCAGCCCCACCGAACTGATCTCCGGGTGGGTGAAGGTGGCCGCGGGAATCGAGCGGTAATCGATACGGCGGACATGGCCCAGGATGTTGTCCACCGCCACGCTGCCCTGGGCGGCGGCGGTGTGGGCCAGCATCATCTTGCCGGTCACATCCCCCACGGCCCAGAGGTGGGGCACGGGCTCGCCGTTCAGCAGCACCTGCATCCGCTCATCCACGGGGATGAAGCCCCGGTTGGTCTCCACCCCTACGGAGGCCAGGTTGAGCTGCTTGCTGCTGGGCACCCGGCCGGTGGCCACCAGCACCGCATCCACCTCCAGGGTTTCCACCAGCTCGCGGCTCTGCATGTCGGCCAGCTCGATCGTCACCGGGCAGCCCGGCGTCACCTTGCGGGCCAGCAGGCCGGCGCGGGCGTCGATGTCACGGCCGTCGATCAGATGGCGGGCGGCGATCTTGGCGATGTCGGGATCGAAGGTGGGCATCACCCGATCCAGGGCCTCGATCATGGTGACCTCACAGCCCAGGGCGGTGTAGACGTCGGCGAACTCCAGGCCGATGTAGCCGCTGCCCACGATCGCCAGCCAGCGCGGCAGCCACTCCAGGCTCACCGCCTCGTCGCTGGTGAACACGGTGCGGCCGTCGGTCTCGATGCCGGGGGGCACGAAGGGCTCCGACCCCGTGGCCAGGATCACGTCGCGGGCGCTGTAGGTGCGCTCCACGCCGCCACCACTCGCCCGCACGGTCACCTGCTGGCTGCCGGCAAGGCGGCCCTGGCCCCGCAGGATCGTGGCGCCGGCGCGCTCCAGGGTCTTGGTGAGGTTGGTGCGGATCGTGGCCACCAGCTGGTTGGCGTGGTCGGCGATCTTCTGGCGCTCAAAGCGCACCGGCGCGGCGTGGATGCCGAAGCCGGCCAGGTGCTCGGCATCGGCCAGTTCCCGCACCCGGCCGCTGGCGGCGAGCAGGGCCTTGCTGGGCACGCAGCCGCGGTTCACGCAGGTGCCGCCCATCTCCGCCGCTTCCACGATCGCCACCGAGAGGCCATGCTCGGCGGCGTGCTTGGCCGCATCGAAGCCGCCGTAGCCGGCGCCGATCACGATCAGGTCGAAGTCGAAGCTGCGGTCGTCAGGGGCGTCGCTCACCAGGGGCCGTGCACAGATGGCGGCATTCTCCCTCGCCAGCGGTCGCCTGTCTGCCGCTCGGGCCTCAGGCCGTGAGGCGCTGGCGCGCGCGTTCCAGCAGCAACGGCGCCGCCGCCACAGCCACGTTCAGCGACTCCACTGCCGGACTATGGGGAATCGTGGCGCAGTGGCTGGCGCAGGCCAGCAGTTCAGGCGCCAGGCCCGAGCCCTCCTGGCCCAGCAGCAGCACGGTGGGGCGTTGCCAGTCGAGCTG
>NZ_JADEWP010000067.1:0-9769 GCF_015207535.1 Cyanobium sp. LEGE 06143
GCACCAAGGCGCTGGTGGTCACCAACCCCGATGTGGACCGCCCCTACGGCGCCACGGTGCTGGCCAGCCTGGAGCGGGCCGGCCTGGCCGCCGAGCGGCTGGTGATCGAAGCCGGGGAAGACCAGAAAACCCCCGCCACCGTGGGCCTGATCCACGACGCTGCCTTCAAGCAGCGGCTGGAGCGCGGCTCGTTGATCGTGGCCCTCGGCGGTGGCGTGGTGGGTGACATGGCCGGCTTCGCCGCCGCCACCTGGCTGCGGGGCATCGCCGTGGTGCAGGTGCCCACCACCCTGCTGGCGATGGTGGATGCGGCGATCGGCGGCAAGACCGGCGTCAACCACCCCGGCGGCAAGAACCTGATCGGCGCCTTCCACCAGCCGCGTCTGGTGCTGATCGATCCACTGGTGCTCAGCACCCTGCCGGAGCGGGAGTTCCGGGCCGGCATGGCCGAGGTGATCAAGTACGGCGTGATCGGCGATCCCGGGCTGTTCGACGCCCTCGAAACGGCAGCGCGGCAGCAGCCCGCCACCGCCCTGGCCAGCCGCGAGGCGGTGGGCGCCGAACTGCTGCACACCCTGCTGGAGCGCTCCGCCGCCGCCAAGGCCCGCGTGGTGGCGGCCGACGAACGGGAGGGCGGCCTGCGGGCGATCCTCAACTACGGCCACACCCTCGGCCACGTGGTGGAGACCCTCTGTGGCTATTGCACCTGGCTGCATGGCGAGGCCGTGGCGATCGGCATGGCGGCGGCCGGCGAGATCGCCGTGGCGATGGGGCTCTGGAGCCCAGCCGACCAGGCCCGCCAGCTGGCCCTGATCGACGCCGCTGGCCTGCCCCGGCAGTGGCCGCAGCTGGACCCCGAGGCCGTGCTGCGCTGCCTGCAGGGCGACAAGAAGGTGCGCGAGGGCCGGCTGCGCTTCGTGCTGCCCACGGCGATCGGCAGCGTGGAGATCCGCGACGACGTGGAACGCGACACCATCCTCGAGGCCCTGCGGGCCTGCGCTCAGGGGTCGGAGCTGCTCTCGGGGTAATCCTCCTCCAGGGCCGTTTCCAGGGTGGTGAGCAGCAGCACCAGGGCCGCACGCGATTCGAGCTCGGCGCCGCTCACCTCGTGGATCCAGCGATGACAGAGGTCTTCGATCTGCTGGAACAGGCCGGCACCGCGGCGCAGGGTGGCCATCACCCGCTCAACGCTCTCCTCATCCGCCTCCGGGGGCAACCCCACCACGTAGCGGCGGCCGTCATCGCCGATGTAGGTGAGCTGGCCCTCCACATCAAGGATGGGCGCCGCATGGGGTGTGATCGGTTGATSATCSCCGGTGTCGGGCGGAAAGCGATCCATGCAAACCCCTCGCCCTGCCTCCTCTGCTTAGCGAGACCTCAGCCCTTGCCAACCCCGGCGGCCTGGCAATCAGCACGTCTGATCGATTAGAGCCAGGGAATCATCGGTAACGGGCGGAACCTTGCTGTTCCCGCCCACCGCGGGCAAGGTGGAGAGGTCCACGCAGCAGCCCCCCAGAGGCGCGATCGGCGATGAGCTGGAGTGAACTGGAACGGTTGGTGGAGAGTGCTGAGGCCGACGACGCCCTGCGCCGCGCCCTGAGCCACTGCCGCAGCGAGCCTGAGCTGGTGCTCGCCGCCCGCACCCTCGGCTACCGGATCACCTCACGGGATCTTGTGCGCGCGCGGATCCTCGATCGGCAGGAGCAGCCGCTGCGGCAGGAGACCCTCGCCGACCCGGCTCCGGAGCGTTTCGGGGGGGAAGGCCTGCCCCTCGGCTGAGGCCCAGCTCCCAACGCTGAACCTGAGCCAGCCCCAGCCAACCAGCCAGGCTCAGCAGCCCCGCGCCGACGCAGGCCAGCCAGCCAGCTGCCAGTCCCATGCCCCCACCAAGGGGCGCTCCGGCCAGGGCCACTCCGCCCAGAGCGGCCGTGGACACCAGAGCCAGGCCCGTGAACAGCTGCAGCCAGGGCCGCAGCCGGCGCAGGCCGCGCTGGGCACCGGAGCAGGCCCGGCAGTGGCTCGTGTGGGCCTGCTGCCGCTCCATCAGGGCCTCACCACCGAGCCGGGGCGGCAGGGAGCGGCCGGGGAAGGGCTCGCCGCCGTGGTTCTCGATCCAGGCATGCAKGGCCCGCACGTACACGTCCGAGCTGGTGGGCAGGAAGCAGGCCTGGGCGAAGGCTGAGCGGCCACCGCGCTGCTGCAGCCGTCGCTCCTGGGCGTGCAGGAACACCTGGTCGTCCTCCAACACGATGTGATTGGCCAGATGCTGCAGCCAGCGAGGCCGCAAGGGCAGCAGCAGCCTGGGCAATGCCGACTCGAACTGGAACGGAAAGCGGGCGAACAGACGGCATTCCCCCGGGCGAATCGGCGTGGCATACACCACCGTGAGGATGCGGGCAAAGCCCTTGGCGGTGAGGTCGTGCCACATCAGGCCCGGCGCCGCGAAGGTGGTGAACTGGCTGCCGAGCTTGCCCCGGCGCGGCCCTTCCTCCCAGGTGGCCGTGAAGCCCTCGGCGCCCTCGCTGGTGATGCGAGCCTCCACCGGCGCCGCGTTCTCCCGCCGGCCCACGGTGCGGTGGTGGGTGAAGGGCACATGGCTCACATCCAGCACGTTCTCCAGCAGGGTTAGGGCATCCATGGGCAGATCCCGGAAGGTGTCCTGCACCAGCCAGCCGGGCTCCTCCAGGCTGGGCACCAGGGGCAAGGGCCGCTGGCTCGCCAGCTCCGGCTCCCCGGCGAACACGAACAGCAACCCCTGGGCCGTGGCCGTGGCGAACACACCGCAGCTCGAGCGGGCACTGGCGCAGGCGGTGCCGACCTGGGCGGCGTCCGCCTGGGGGATGGCGGTGCAGCGACCACTGCCGTCGAAACTCCAGCCGTGGTAGGGGCACTCCAGCTCTCCGCGGCCATTGAGCCGCCCCTCACTGAGGGGCACCAGGCGATGCGGGCACACATCCGCAAAGGCGCGCCACTGCTCGGCCCCGGCGTCCCACCAGAGCACCAGGTCCTGCTCCAGCAGAGTGAAGGGCGTGGGCCTGGAACGATCGAGATCGTCCAGATAGGCCACTGCATACCAGCGCTGCTGCCAGTGCTGACTCCAGCTCTCCTGCTCGACGCCAGGGGTGGGCCCGAGGGTGCTGACTGGAAGCGTGCCGGAGGAAGCCATGGGCTGGAATTGGCTTGCTGGATGATGGCGCGGTGGTGGCGTCAACCGGGATCAGTCCGGCGCAGGCCTGCGAACACGCGCAGGAAGCGGCGGACGCTGATCAGCCGTAACAGAGCTCTCCGGTGGCGGGAAAAGTCATCCCAGCATCGGAGATCCACCCCGTTCAGCTCAGGGCGTGGCGGAAGAGCGGCAAAGCGGTGTGGGGAGAGGTCAACGGCCTGCCAGATCAGCCCGACACCCCAGTCGGTGTTGACCACAAGGCCAGGTAGGTCTGGCCCATCCATTCCCCCTGGCGATGCTCGGGGCACACCAGCGCAGGGTCGGGGGGATTGCAGTCATGAACCACGATCACTCCACCAGGCCTCAGCAGGCGGAGCGCGTAGTGGAGATCGAGGCTGGACGCCACATAGGTGTGATGCGAATCGATGAAGATCACATCGAAGCGTTTGCCTGCCGCGACAACGCGCTGCAGACAGCTAGCCCCCTCGTCACCCTCCTCGCGGTGGTGCACCGGCAGACCGTCCGAGAAGTCGGCCGGAGCGTTGTAGAGAACGCGGCGGCAATGCACAAACTGGCGGCGGCACACCGCCGCGAACCGCCCGCCTGTGGTGGGTGTGGCGATCTCGAGGTAACGGCTGTAGCCATTCGCCCAACCCAGGGCGTTCACCACATCCGCCTTGGTGCAGAGGGGATGGCGGTTCCGGTCGAAACAGCGTTCGGACAGCGTTACAAGATCGCCACGGTCTTGGGACTGTCCCGCCATCAGCGTCTGACTTCTCGCCCTGCCGGATGGCCTGCCTGCCTTCGCGGCAGGCTGCTTAGGGTCAAGGCCGAGTCATCGGGTGTGCGGAATGGCCACGATTGCCGTGAGCGGAGCCTCCGGGAAGACCGGCTGGCGTGTAGTGCAGGAGGCCTTGGCCAGGGGCCACCAGGTGAAGGCCCTGGTGCGGCCCGCCTCCCAGCTGCCCGCAGGGCTGGAGGGGGCGGAGGTGGTGCGGCTCGAACTGGGGGATACCGCAGCGCTGCAGCGGGCCCTGGCCGGCTGCGAGGCCCTGGTGATCGCCACCGGCGCCCGGCCCTCGGTGGACCTGGCCGGCCCGCTCAAGGTGGATGCCTTCGGGGTGCGTGAGCAGATCGGCGCCTGCACCGCCGTGGGCGTGAACCGGGTGGTGCTGGTGAGCTCGCTCTGCGCCGGCCGGCTGCTGCATCCCCTCAACCTGTTCGGGCTGATCCTGCTGTGGAAACGGCTGGGGGAGCACTGGCTCGAGCAGAGCGGCCTGGCCTGGACCGTCGTGCGGCCAGGGGGTCTGAGCGAGCGTGACGAGGGCCTCGAGAGCGAGGGCGTGGTGTTCAGCGGCCCCGACCAGCAGGAGAGCAACAGCATCCCCAGGCGCCTGGTGGCCCGCGTCTGCCTCGACTGCCTCGACACCCCGGCGTCGGTGGGGCAGATCGTGGAGATCACCAGCAGCCAGGATCAACCACCCCAGCCGCTGGCCGCCTGGCTCGCCGCCAGCTAGAGCAGGCCCCGGTAGCGAACCAGCAGCTGCACCATGGCCCAGGAGCCCAGGGTCACCTTCACGGCCACCAGCACGTTGAGCAGGGGGATCCAGCCGCCGCTGTCGATCGTGCCGAAGCTGCCGCTGCCCCAGGGCACCACCCCCTCCAGGCTGAGCAGGGCCACCAGCAGGAAGGCCACCACCGCGGCTTTTTCCCACAGGTCGGCCCGGTAGCGCCGGTAGAGGCGATCCGCCAGCCGCACCGAGCCGCTGATCAGCAGCAGGCCGATCGCCGTTCCGCCGGACACGCCGGCCGCAAAGCCGCCGCCCGGCGAGAGGTGGCCCCGCAGGGCCAGCTCCACCGCCACCAGGGCGCAGACCGTGGAGCCCAACTGGCAGAGCACCACCGAGGGGGCGTCCTGCAGGCCGCGGATGCGGCGCTGGCTGGGCTCGCCGCTGAAGATCCAGCGCACGCCGATCGAGGCCAGGGTGAACACCACCACCTCCGACACGGTGTCGTAGAGGCGGGTCTCGAGGATCACGGTGGCCACCAGATTGGGCACATCGCCAGTGCGCAGCAGCAGCTCCAGCACCTGGTCGATCGGGGCCGGATCGGGCAGGGCCAGCGCCAGGGGTGACAGACAGAGCAGCACGGCTGCCAGGGCATAGACCCAGTTCATCGAGCCACCTCTCCGGGGGGGGCGCTGCCGCCATTGGGCGCCGGCGCTGGCTCCGGTCCCTCCGAGCGGATCAGCTCCAGCCGGTGGCCCTCCTGGCGCCAGTTGGTGGCCCCGGGCAGAGCGGCCAGATGCTCCAGCAGCTGGGGACGATGCAGCAGCAGCGCGTAGGACGGCTCGGCCTCCAGGCGGATCAGGCGGCCGTGCAGGCCGGGTTCACCGGCCTGGGGCAGGGGCACCAGTTCCAGGCGCAGGTGCAGCGGCTCCAGCCAGGCCCGCAGGCGCTGGCTGATCGCCTCGGGCGGCAGCGCCCCGCCGGGCAGGGCCAGCCGCAGCACCATCGAGGAGCGCAGGGCCACGGCATAGAGCGTGGTGGAGAGCAGGGTGCCCACCAGGGCCTCGGTGAGGGCCACGTCGGCGGCACCGAGCAGGGCGTAGATCAGGGCCGCCACCGCGCCGAGGATGCCCCGCATCACCAGCGTCTGGTAGGGGTTCGACTGGGCCACCAGCAGGATCGCCGTGAGCGGCAACAGCGCCGTGATCGGCAGCAGCAGGGCCGCATCACTGGTGAGGGTGAAGTCCATGGAGCTCAAGACGGATCTCCGGACGCCGTCTCGGGGCCCTTGGCCGGGGGCAGCGGCAGGGGCTGGGAGCAGCTGGCCAGCACGTAGCCGAAGATCGTGTTCCACACCACCAGCGACAGCAGCGCCAGCAGCAGCAGCGGCCATTCCGGGACGAAGCGCAGGAGCAGGCCCACCAGCATCAGGGCCGAGCCGAGGGTGTCGGCGATGCCCAGGTAATGGAGCTTGCGCAGAAAGCTGGAGCGGCCCAGCAGGGGCCAGGTGCCGGAGAACCAGAGCACCAGGCCGCTGAGCAGCAACACCATGCTCACCACGCTGAGGTTCATCGGTCCACCCCCCGCAGCAGGTTGGCCAGCAGCATCACCGCTGAGTTGCCCACGCTGAGCACGATCACCCCCACGATGCCCAGCATCCAGTCGTCACGCACCACCGACACCGCCAGCATCAGGATCGCCACCTTGGTGGACACACTCGCGAAGGCCGCCAGCCGATGCCAGACATCGGTGGACTTGCAGGCCACCAGGATCGGCAGTAGCAGGGCCAGCACCATGCCCAGCAGGATCAGGCCCATGGCTTGCCCTCCGGCCTTGCCATGCGGTGCACCCGGTAAGCCCGCCCGTCCCGCTCCACCCCAAGCGCGATCGTGAGCGGCGTGAGGGTGATGCGGAACACCTCCAGAAAGGTGAGCAGGGCCGAGCCATGGGCCCTCACCGGCGAGGGCTCCACCCTGCCCTGCAGCCGCGAGCCCAGAAACAGCAGGGTGAACGCCTCGCCATAGGCCACCGGGATCGCCACCAGGCTGGCCAGCAACTGGCTCAGCAGCTGGCGCAGCGGCACGTGGCGACTGCGCCCMRYCRGCAGGKYCAGGGCCACCGCCAGGCCGATCGCCACGTTGGTGGTGCTCAGATCGCCGCTGAGCAGGCACCAGATCAACAGTCTCATCGCCACCGTGATCAGCCGGGCCATAGCGCCTCCCTCGGCATCAGGGCGGCCACCAGGGCGGCACCCACCACGGCGATGCCGCCGAGCAGCTCCTGCAGTCGCTCCAGATCAGGCAGCGGCAGCGGCAAGGGAGGCGGATCCAGAACCGGGCCGGGGGCCAGATCAGGGGCCGGGCTGGCCGTTGCCTGGCGACGCCGGCGCAGCGCCTGGGCCACCAGGCTGAGGCCAGCGTGAACCCCCACACCTGCGGCGATCACGGCCAGCGCCTTGAGGGCACCCCCCAGGGAGGGCAGGGGCCCCTGCAGCAGGCCGAGGGCCAGCAGCAGCAGCAGCAGCAGCCCCACTCCTGCGGAAGGCCAGGGCCCCTGCCAGCGGATCGGCCGCCAGCAGAGCCTCGCGTACACGGCGGCCGTGCCCACCTTCGCCACCAGCAGGGTGCGATCCAGCAGGGGGGAGAGCTGGCTGGCGATCTCGGCGTTGAGCTGGGTCTTGGTCCAGTAGCCCAACAGCAGGGGCGCTCCGGCGATCGAGAGCGAGGCCAGCAGCAGGGGCACGGCCAGCCCGGCCTGCAGCGGCTGCTGCCGCCAGCGGCTCAGATCCCGGCTGCCGGCGCGTCCGGCCACCAGAAACAGGCAGGCCTTGGCCAGGCCGTGGGCGAGGGCATAGACACCGCCCGTGACCGGGCTGATGATCACCAGGCCCACCTGCCCCAGGGTGCTCCAGGCCAGCACGCGCTTGAGATCGGTTTCAGCCAGCGCGTAGATCACCCCGAGCAGGGCACTGGCCAGGCCGATCGCCAGCAGCAGCGGCTGCAGCTGGGGCAGCTGGTTCGAGAGGCGCAGCAGCGGGCAGAGTCCGCCGGCCACCACCACCCCCGAGAGCAGGGCCGACACCTCAGAGGGCGCCTCGGCATGGGTGCGGGGCAGCCAGAGGCCCGAAAGGAACACCCCGGACTTGGCCAGCAGGCCCACCAGCAGCAGGGCCACCACCACCGCAAGGCTGCGGGGCTCCATGGCCGGGCTGGAAAGAGCCTTGAGGCGGAAACTCTCGGTCTGCAGATACAGAAGGGCGGCACCCACCAGGTACAGCGTCATCACGCTGTTGCTGACCAGCAGATAGCGCAGGGCGATCCAGAGCTGCTGGGGCTGCCGCTTCTGCAGGATCAGCAGGAAGGCCGTGACGCCCACCACCTCCAGGGCCACGTAGAGGCTCACCAGATCCACGGCCAGGAAGGCCGAATTGAGCCCTCCCACCAGCACCATCACCAGCAGCAAGAACGGCCCCAGCGGCGGCCGTCGCCAGGTGTCCAGCAGCACGGCCAGGGCCACCAGGCCATTGAGCAGCAGGAAGGGAGCCGCCTGGGCATCGGCCTGCAGCAACACCCCCAGGGGCCCGGTGAGCTCCAGCGACCAGGGAGTGCTGAGTGGGAACAGCAGCACGCCCACTGCCGTGGTGCTGACGGCGCAGACGAGGGTGAGCCAGCGGGCCAGCGAGGGCAGCAGCGCCGCCAGGAAGGCCCCCAGGAAGGGGAACAGCAGCCAGGCGATCAGCAGGGTGACAGTGGTGGTGGACATCACAGACCCCTCATCGCCACGGCTCTTGGGCCTCGGGCTGCTCGAAACTGAGGGCCTCGAGCAGGGGATCCACCGCCGAGAGGCGCGTGATCACCACCAGCAGCAGGGCCTGGATCGAAAGGCCAATCACGATGGCGGTGAGGATCACGGCCTGGGGGATCGGATCGGCCCAGGCCGTGATCGAGTCGAGGCTGTCGGGGTTGGCCACGATGGGGGTGCGCAGGCCGCTGCGGGCCGCCACCAGCACGAACAGGGCCACGGCGGCCGTGCCCATCACGTCCATGGCCAGGGCCTTGAGGAAGAGATTGTTGCGGCCTATCAGTCCCAGCAGTCCCGCCAGGAGTGAACCCAGAACCAGGGCTTCCAGCAGGCGGAAGGTGTCGATCAGGGGGGGGACTCACGGGCGCGACTGACAGTAACCGCTTCCCGCTGGAACCTGGCCCTGCCAGAGGCCTTTTGCAGCGATCCCGCCCGCGGCTCATGCGCTCCGGAGGGGCGCTTCCCCCCCGAGCCCGCCGGGTTCCCGCAGAAACAGAGGCTGCTCCACGGCCTCGGGGAGAGCCCCCCGGCTGAAGGCCAGCCAGCGGAAGTCGCCGAGGGTGTGGGGGTCGACCAGGCGCAGCAGGGCCTCGCGGCTGGCCAGCAGGGCCGCCAGGCCGGCGCCATGGCCCTGCTGCAGCCCGTGCAGCCGCTGCGCCAGGCCCAGGGCGAGCAGGGCTTCCCCCTGGCGACACTGGCCCAGGGTTTGCCAGCCGGCGGCCCTGGCCTCGGCCTGCAGGCTCTCGATGCAGAGGTGGGCGGTGAGATCCCAGGCGCCGGGCTCCTGCAGCGGATCCTGGCTGGCCTGCTGGCCGTGGTAGGCCATCAGGGTGCCGGCGGAGCGCTGCGGAGCGTAGTAGCGCCACGCCTCCAGGGCGTAGTCGATCACCAGCAGCTGGCCCGCCTCCAGGGCCTGGCCGCAGGCCGCCAGCCAGGGCCCGACGCCCGGGTGCAGCTCCGTGCACCAGCCCGGCCCCCGCTGGTCTCCCGGCGGATCCAGTCCAAGGGCGCGCAGGGATGCCGCCGCCTGGGGCTGCAGGGGCCCGCCGGGCTCCAGCACGAGCAGGGGCCGGGCCGGGTGCTCATCCCGGAGCCGCACCTGCTGCTGGCGCCAGAGTGACCCGTCCCACTCCACCCTCTCCACGGCCAGGGCATCGAGCACCTCATGGGCCAGCACCACGCCGCGCAGGGGCGCCTGGGCCAGCTCGGGCCAGTCGCTCCAACGGCAGGCCAGGGGCGAGGCCTGCAGCAGCTGGCGCTGGCGCTCCGCCATTCCCGCATTGGGCNNNACCAG
>NZ_JADEWP010000067.1:9774-11522 GCF_015207535.1 Cyanobium sp. LEGE 06143
GGNTGAGGCGGGCGGCCAGATCGGGCCAGCCCAGCTGCAGCGCCTGGGCCAGCTGCAGGGCCAGGGATCCTTCGCCTGGGCCCGCCTCCACCAGGGCCAGGGGCCCAGGCCCCAGGGCCGCCAGCCAATCGGCCACCTGGGGCGCCAGCAGAGCCGCGAAGTCGCCCCCGAGCGAGGGGGCGGTGGCAAAGTCGCCGCCGGGGCCGATGCGCAGCCGGCCAGCGCCGTAGGCGCCGTGCTCGGGGTCGTGCAGGGCCCAGGCCATGAAGGTGCTGAACGGCACCGCGCCCGCGGCTGCGCGCAGCCGCGGGGCCAGCCAGGCAGGACAGGGAGCAGCGGGATCCGTCACGGCCGGAGCTGGGCTCGGGGAGAATGCATCTTCTCGGAGACAGGCGCATGGGCAGGGTTCTGGCAACACGGGCCGCGGCGACCCTGGCGGCGCTGGTGCTGCTGCTCGGCACCATGGTGGGAGCCGTGGCGGGCGTGGGCGTGGCTCCAGCCATGGCCTACGACAACCCGGAGCTGCTGCCCGACCACCCCACCCCGGTGATCGACCTGGCCCGGGCCCTCACCGATGGCCAGCGGGCCGACCTCGAGGAGCACCTGAGCCGCTTCGAGGCCGACAGCGGCTGGAAGCTGCGGGTGCTCACCCAGTACGAGCGCACGCCGGGGCTGGCGGTGCGCGACTTCTGGAATCTCGATGAGCGCAGCCTGCTGCTGGTGGCCGACCCCCGCGGCGGCAACCTGCTCAATTTCAACGTGGGCGATGCCCTGTTCGCCCTGATGCCGCGCACCTACTGGGTGGAGCTGCAGACGCGCTTCGGCAACCAGTACTACGTGCGCGACCACGGCGAGGACGGTGCCATCGTCGATGCCCTCGCCGCCGTGGAGACCTGCCTGGAGCGTGGCGGCTGCCAGGTGGTGCCCGGCCTGCCCAACGAGCRGTGGGTGCTGACCCTGGCCACCTCGATCGTGGGGGGGCTGATCGTGGGCTTTGCCGCCTACCCGCGCCATGAGGGGCGCCGGGTGGAGTGGGCCTGGGTGCTGCTGCTCTCGCCCCTGTGGGTGATCCTGTTCGGCATCTTCGGCGTGGCCCCGATCGTGACCCGCACCGACGACCTACTGCCCCTGCTGCGCAACGCCATGGGCTTCACCGGCGCGATCGCGGCGGCCTATCTGATCGCCCAGAACACCGTGGGCCGCAACCGCATCAAGCCTGACGAAACCTGATCAGCCGCGGCTCCAGGCGTCGATCAGACCCCGGTGCTGCGGGGACCGATCTCATCCAGGGCCTCCAGCTGACAGCGCAGCGAATCTGCGGGCAGACAAGGGGGCTTGGGCGGCGTTTCGGGAACTACCGCCACGGTGTTGTTGAGGGCGTATTGAGCCCGCAGTTCGCTGAGGTTCTGCTCGTAGAAGCGCCGCAGTTCATGGAAGCGCTTCACCGGCTGGCCATAGAAGCTGTGGCCGGCCAGGGTGGGGAACGACGCCCACTCCGGCGCCAGGCGATGGGCCAGGTAGGGGGTGAACTGGCCCTGGTCAGCCAGCTGCAGCACGCCGCGGCGCTGGATCAGGTAGATGGCGGCCTGGTCCTGCACCGCTGGACCGAAGGCGTTGGGGCCGTGGAGCCGAAAGCCGATGGCGCGGGAGGCCATCGCCCAGGTGGGCGGCATGAACTGGTAGGCCCCGGCAGCGGCGCTGGCGTAGCGGGCCGTGCGGTTGACCCGGTTGGGGTGGCGATCCAGAGA
>NZ_JADEWP010000020.1:0-19573 GCF_015207535.1 Cyanobium sp. LEGE 06143
CCCCTACGCCGAGGTGATCCATCGCCTTGAGGCCGGTGGCTCGATGCTGCCTGACAATCCGGAGAATCTGCAGCAGATCATCGGCATCTACAAGGCCTATGCCGTGCCGATGGATTTCTATTGGCGCGACCTTCTCTACATCGCCGAGAAGGTTTTCCTGAACCCGTTGCCGGCCTTTAAGTACTTCATTTCTCAGGAGTATCTGGATCGGCCCAACAGCTATTCAGGCGATCAGTCTCAACTTCGGATCTGGAGAGGTGGCGAAAAAGCCCATCCCGAACTGCGGGAGTTCATGGCCAAGGGTGAAACCGGCTCCATGTCCAAACTGTTGCATCACCTCTGGCACGACCGGGTGAACATGGAGTTCGCGGAGGCATGCATGGATGCCATGTTCTGGCACCAGGGCATGGGTGGCCGCTTCAACGACTACCTCGTTTCCGAGCCCTATCGGGAGCAGGCAGACCGGGCCATCAAGGCCTACTTCAACGGCAATCCCCTGATGCTGGGCCTCTACCGCCTGTTCCCGGATCTGTTTCTTGAGCAGGTGCGCAAACTCTCCTACTACGCCAATCTGGGCCTTTTCTGGGAGGTGATGGCCCCGGTGTTCTTCGAGATGAGTGACCTCTACGACGAGGGCAAACTCACCTCGGTGCCTGCGGCCATGGACTTCCTGGTGAACGGGATCTTTGCCGTCGCCGGTCGACCGATCTATCACCATGTGTTCATCCGGGGCGAATGTTTCGAGATCATTCCCAAGAGCTGTGGCTTCACCTGGCTGTATGAGGCGGCCTTGCCCTATGTGGAGGCTGTCTTCTATCGCACCTCGCCCTTCCGTGGCACCAAGAGCTACAACGCCCAGGCGATGCAGGTGCCCGCTGATCAGGCCGACTTTCACTACGGCATCCTCTATGCCGATGTGTTTCCCGTGGGCTCAGCGGGGATCCCTCCCACCCTGTTGATGCAGGACATGCTGCACTTTCTGCCTCCCTATCTGGAGGTGATGTACCGCAACCACAAGCGCGGTGATGAGGACAAGCTGATTCAGCTGGGCATCACCTTCCAGCGCTCGATGTACAACGTCACCTCCGCGGTGATCCAGGCTCTGCGCTGCGCGCTGCTGTACCCCCTCGACGACCCTGATCCCGCCCACCTGAGCGCCAATCGCCAGTTCTTTGAAGCCCAGATGGACCGTTTCCTGCGGCCCGAAGCCCGCCTCACCGCCATCCAGACCCAGGACTACCGCTGATCCGTCCCCCAGGCGGCACAGCTGCCTGCCCTTCTCCTGGYCCCTCGCCCTTTTTCCATGGCCACCATTCTCGAAAMGGCTGCCTCTGCGGGCAGCTTTCAGACCCTGCTTGCCGCCGTTGATGCCGCCGGCCTGCGGGGCGCTCTGGAGGGCCCGGGGCCGTTCACCGTGTTTGCCCCTGTGGATGATGCCTTCGCGGCCCTGCCCCCCGGCACCGTCCAGACCCTGGTGGACAACCCACCCCAGCTGGCCCGCATCCTCAAGTTCCATGTGCTCTCCGGCGACCATCGCCGCGAGCAGCTGGTGCAGCAGCCCCAGTGGGACAGCCTGGAGGGAGCTCCCGTGGCGATCCGGCGGGCAGAGCCCTTTGAAGTGAAGAACGCCTCGGTGGTGGCTGCCGATGTGGTCTGCGACAACGGCGTGGTTCACGTGATCGATCGGGTGATCCTGCCTGGGTGATCACCCGGCTGCCGCCGGATCGGCGGAGCGGCGCGTCTGCGGGATGGGGCCATCCAGGTCGGAACGGAACTGAAGCGTCATCCCGCCCAGATGCTGGCTCACCAGCTCCAGCAGCCGCATGAAGGTCTGGTGGGTCTTGGGCGCTCGCAGGCCCATCGCCTCGCGGCTGAGCAGCACCAGTTCCAGCACCCTGCCATCGGCCTTGGATTGCACGTCGGCAAAGAGCTGCATGCGCTGGGTTTCGCCGCCCTGTTTGACCATGGCGCCGAGGTGGGCCGAGGTGCGGTGATCCACCTCGGCGTTCAGGTCCCTGAGCACCGGGTCGAGAGCCTTGAGCATGGCCCCCGACTCGGGGTGGCCTTCAGGCTTGAGCACCAGCAGAAATCGCGCCATGGACGCTTACGTCGGGCTTGACGCTACTGCGACCGGGGCCCTGCGAGCTTGGCGGCCCGCTGGGGTCGCGGTTCGGCTTCTGCACCTGTGCGGCGGCGCTGGCATCCTGAGGGATTACTGGGTGGTGACCCCGTCATGGCCCGGTCTGGATCGGGATCCGTTGCTGTCATTGGGGCTGGGGTCGCTGGCTGCGCCACCGCCGCCCAGCTGCGTCGGGCCGGTTTTGATGGCCGGATCAGCCTCTGGGAGACCGGGCGCGGCCCGGGCGGGCGGGCCAGCACACGCCGCTCCCGGGGCGATGGGGCCCTGGCGATCGACCATGGGGCCCCCCTGCTGAACATCCGCAGCGAGCGGCCCCCGGAGCTGCTGGAGCCCCTGCTGGAGGGGGGCTGGATCACGCCGTGGAGCGGTCTGATGGCCCTGCTGGAGGGGGAGTCGCGCCTGCACATCGGGCGCCCCGATGTCCTGGGGATCGGCCAGCTCTACCGGGGTGCGGACGGGATGGATGGTCTCTGCCGCGGCCTGCTGCAGCTGGGGGCCAGTGGTGCCCAGCCCGCTGCCGAGGCCCATTACGGCACCTTGATCCGCTCCCTCGAGTGCGCCTCCAGCGGCAGCTGGCGGCTGCGGGATCGCCAGGGGGAGTTCCAGGGCGAGGCCGACTGGCTGGTGCTCAGCAGCACCCTGCTGGCTCACCCCCGCAGCTGCCTGCTGTTCGAGTGGCCGGAGGTGCCGCTGGTGCGGGCGGCCGCATCGCTGGGGGATCTGCAGCTCGATCACGCCCTCACCACCATTGCGGGCATCCGCGCCGAGGCCCGCAGCAACCTGTTGTTGCTGTTCCCCCCCGAGGACGCGCTCCCGTGGAGCTCGCTGCCGTTCTCCCTGGTGAACTTCGATCCAGCGGCTCAGCAGCGCTGGGGCCTGCGCCGGATCAGCATCCAGCCGCTTCCGGACGGCCGCTGCGCCGTGGTCGCCCATTCCAGCGATGCCTTTGCGGCCGACCACCTCGATGTCTATGGATCCCACTCCGCCGTGGCCCGGCTGCTGGATCTTCCCGTCGATGCCGGCCGTGAGGAGGATGTGATCCAGGCCCTGGCCAGGGCCGTGATGGAGTGCCTGGCCCCCTGGATTGATGACCTCACCCTGGAGCGTGCCTCTCCGCAGCTGATGCGCTGGGCGGCGGCCTTCCCGGTGGCGCCAGGTCTGCCCCCGTCCCTGCGGCTGTGCCCGCTCAGCCGCGTCGGCTTCTGCGGCGACTACCTCGACGGCGAGGGCTTTGGCCGCATTGAGGGTGCCCTGCACAGCGCCGAACAGCTGGCCGCTTCCCTGCTGCAAGCTGGACTGACCTAGAGCCGGGAGCGCCCGATGCCGTCCCATCTGCTGATTTCCGGGGCTGTAACGCGATGGCTGCTGTCGCCCCTGCTGGCCCTGGGACTGCTGCTGCTGGGCCCAGGCTCGGCGGCCTGGGGGCTGGAGGCGGCCAACCAGCCCAGCCGCTACAGCTGCGATGGCGACCTGCTGCTGGCCCGGGTCGAGAACGGCGCGGTTGATGCTCCCGGCATCCCCAACACCCTGGCCGGCACCCTGCCAGGGGCCTTTGTGGTGATCGATTGGCGCGAGCTGCACCTGCAGCTGCCCCGCACCAACAATGCCGGAGCCCCCAGCTTCGGTGATGGCCGCTGGTGGTGGAGCCTCGAGGATCCAAGTCGGCCCACCCTGCTGCTGCAGCAGGCCCAGCAGACCAGCTTCGCCTGCTCGGCTCTGCCCGCCTCAGGCTCGCCAGCTGCTGCCGCGTCCCGGTAGCGTCGACAGGTCGAGGTGGACGATGTCCCCAATCCGTTGGGGGCGTTTTCCGAGATGGGGCTCTGCGGAGCCCCTTTTGCTTGGCAGCCGTTTCCGGATGGACGCCACCCGCTCCCCCCGAGTAACCTTCGGCCCTACGGCACGGCTATGCAGAGTCCCTTTGGCGACTGGCTGCCGGAGGTGGTGGTGTTCCACCCCATCGGTTTCGAGGATGCCCAGGCGATCGTTGAGGCGGTGCGGGAGCTCAAGACCGCGGTGGTCCATGCCGGTGCCATGGACCGGGCCGAGGCCCAGCGCCTGATCGATTTTGTGGCCGGGGGCGTCTGCGCCATCGATGGGCAGGCCGAGTGCCTCGATCCCCTCACCTTCGTGTTTGCTCCTGAGGTGATTGCCCTGCAGCGCGACAGGCCCGCCGAGTCCTGAGCTTGGCTCAGTGGATTGAGGTCACCGTGTTGAGTTGCAGCCAGCAGCCGCTGGGTGCCAGCTTCTCCACCACCACACTGCGGTGCTGCTGCTGGGCGAGGGTCTGGGCGAAGGTCTCGGCCTCATCCCGGTCCCAGAACCTGGGCGCGATCACCTGCTGGGGCACACTCTGCTCGCGCTCAACTTTGGGGCGCACGCGATACCGACCTTCTGGATTGGGCACGACCATCGGACCATTCTGGGGGCAGGCTCTGCGCTCTGGTCCAGCCTCCGGATTTCTCCAGGATTGGCGAGCCCACCCGCCTCGCCGCTCACCGCTTCGCCGCTCACGGCCTCAGCAGTTCCTTGCCCAGCCGCTCCAGGGCAAGCGGTGAACGCAGCAGCTGGTCGTGGGTCCACACCAGCAGTTCCTCGCGGCGGCCCCAGGGCAGCGCCGCCTGCCACCCCGGCGTCACGATCAGATCGAATGGGGTGTAGAGGCTCACGCACTCCAGCTGCTGCAGGGCCCTGCTGTCCTGGTTGAGGCGCCGCAGCAGGGAGCTGCCGTGGCCCATGTCGGCGATGCCGGGCAGCAGCCAGGGTGGGCAGGCCAGGGCGTTGAGGGTGCCCTGCTGGGGACTGCCCAGGCTGATGAACCGACGGGTGCGCTGATGGCCCCCCAGCCACTGCAGCCAGATGCGGGCGATCACCCCGCCCATGGAGAAGCCCAGCAGGTCGATCGGCTGGGTCGCTCCCAGCTGGGTGGTCAGATACGCGGCCAGCTGCTCCGCCAGCCTTTCCAGGGGAACCTGGCCGATGCCATGGGGAAGATGCGGTATCAGGATCGGCTGGCGCCTGCCGTCCAGGTGTCGGATCAGGGGGTTGAACACCCGCGGGGTGTCCCAGAGCCCATGCACCAGCACCAGGGGTGGTGCTGCCTCAACCATCCAGGCGCAGCATCCGCTGGCCCGGCGCCAGCTTGGCCTGCTCCTCGAAGATCGCTGCCAGTACCGCCTGGCTGGCGGCGGGGTGTGCCTTGATCCCGGCGACAATCCGCTGGACATCCTCAGGGGCCAGGCCTCCCTGCAGGGTCCTGGCGTGGAGCTTCTGGCGGAACTGCTCCAGCAGCGCCTCCTCCTCGGCGTTGAGGGGGCGGGCCCCCGGGCGGTCGATCTCCACGGTGCGCCTCTGCCACGGACCTGATCGTTTCACGCTAGGTGCGGCAGGCCCTGAGGTCAGGGGCGCCTGCGTCAGCACCTCATGACGCTCGCCCCCGTTGACCCGCGCCCCTTCATGTTCTGTTACACTCCACGCAACGTTTCGTCACCCGCCTCCCATGGCCGACAACACCGCTTCCCGCTTCGGCTTCGTTGCTTTCGCTGAAACCTGGAATGGCCGTCTGGCCATGATGGGCTTCGTCATCGGCCTGGCCACCGAAATCCTCACCGGCCAAGGCATCCTGGCCCAGGTTGGTCTCGGCTGAGTTCACCTGCTTGCGGGCTCAGACTGCTCGGCTCCGTGCCGATCGTGGCTGCGCCCCATCCCCTCTTCTGATTCCAGAAGGCAAGCCCAGGACACCCTGTTCTCCAGCCTCCGGGCTGGGCTCCTCACCGGGTCTCTGACACTGTCAGAGACCCGGTTTGCGTTCCATGCCTCCCTCCCAGACGCCCTCTCCAAGGGTCGTGAAGCTGCAGATCATGGCGGCGGTTTTTGTGCCCATGGCCCTGCTGGGGCTGTGGCTTCGCTCCCAGGGCTTCTGGTGACCCGCTGACGCCGCGGCAGCAGGTGGTGCACGGCATGCATCACCACGCCCCAGATCAGCAGCTCTCCGCCGGGGTCGTCCACGCGGATGGCGGGGATGGCGGGATCGCTGGCCACCAGGTGCCATGGCGGCCGCTCGCCGCGCAGCTGTCGCAGCACGAAGCGCCCCTCGTGAATGGCCACCACCGTGCAGCCCGGCCGCGCGGCCACGCTCCGGTCGATCACCAGCAGGTCGCCGTGCTGGATGCCGGCTGCCTGCATGGCGTCGCCCTCCACCCGCATCAGGAACGTGGAGGTGGGCCGCGGCACCAGGGCCGTGTTCAGGTCGATCGACGCCTCCACGTAGTCGTCAGCAGGACTGGGAAACCCCGCCGCCACGCTCTCCAGGGCGAGCGGCAGCGCCTCACCTGAGGCCTCGTTGCTGATGGCGCCCAGCCAGCGCAGATCGGCTCGCTGGGCGGTGTTGTCAAGGCGGCCCATCCAGCTCCAACCCAGTCTGATACGTACATTTGTACTGCACCTCTGGGGCGGCCGGTGTCAGTCGCCGCAGCCGCGGCGGATCACCTCCTGCTGCAGGGCTCTGAGCTGGCCATCGTCGGGGATCTGGGGCGCGAACAGCAGCGCCCAGGCGAGGGGGACATCGCCCTCCCGCAGGGCGCTGTCAATGGCTCCCAGCCACTCGGCCGGCTGCCCCCCCGCGCTGAGCTGGTCGATCAGCCGCTGGCTCTGGGCCATGCGGCTGGCCGAGGCACCCACCAGGTGCACATGGGCAAAGGCCTCAGCGGACGCCTCCTCGGGGCGCAGCTGCAACAGCACCGGTTCGCCGGGCCGGATCGGCGTGGTGGGCCAGTCCAGGGGGGTGCGGATGGGTTGGTCGGGGCTGCTCACCAGGCGCCAGGTGTCGGCTCGGGGCCGTTCGATGCGCAGCTCCAGCAGGGGTTCCACCAGCACCAGCCGGGGGCGGGACACCGGCACAACGCCGAGGGCGTCGGCCATCTCGACCGGCTCCACGCGCGGCGCCACCACACACACGGCCACCGGCAGTTCCGGCTGCTGCAGGGCACGGCTCGAGGGTGTGGCGGCCAGCCCCACCAGCACCAGCCCGGTGATCAGCCGGGAGTGCATCAGAACGATCCTGAGGGGGCGCTGATCAATGGCCGCTGGTCCGGCCTGGAGGGGGGCATGGGCCTGGAGGAAGAGGAGCGGGACCGCCGGATGGATGGACGACCGCCATCACGCTATCCATGGCCGCTTGCAAGCCAAGGGTGTTGTGGCGGCCCTGTCAGAGCGACCCTGTCAGACCTTCGGAGTGGTTCAGCTCAGGATGCGTGGGCCGGCGCGCCAAGCTGGGACGTGACTAAGTTCCGGATCCCGTCGAGGGGGCCCACGCTCAACACGCCGCCACCATGAACGATCTGCTTGTGCTCGCCGCCAGCAACGGCGAGAACCTGCGCCTGGCCGAGCGCTTTGTGGCGGCGGCCACGGCGCACAAGCTCAGGGCCGAGGTGCTCGACCTCACCGCCCTGGAGCTGCCGCTGTATTCCCCCAGGGCCCAGGCCGCGGGGACGCCCGCCGTCCTGCCTGCCCTGGAGACCACCCTGGCGGCGGCGCCGCGCTGGGTGATCTGTGCGCCGGAATACAACGGCTCGATTCCGCCGGTGCTCACCAGTGCCATCGCCTGGCTCTCCGTGCAGGGCAGCGACTTCCGGGCCCTGTTCAACCAGCGGCCGATTGCCATCGCCACCCACTCGGGTGGGGGCGGCCACACCGTGCTGGCGGCGCTGCGGTTGCAGCTGGCTCACCTGGGGGCCCATGTGGTGGGCCGCCAGCTGGTGAGCAATGGGGCCAATCCCGCCAAGGAGAGCAGCATCGCCGATCTGGTGGAGCGGCTGAGCTCCATGCAGGCACCCCGCCCATGACCACCGGCGTTGCCGCGGCCCCCGCACCGCTTTTGCGTCCGGCGGCGCAGCGGTTCCACAGCCGCTTTGACTGGCTGGAAAGCTGGCACTCGTTCTCGTTTGCCGATCACTACGATCCGGCCTGGATGGGCTTCGGACCACTGCGCGTGATCAATGACGACACCATCGCGGCTGGTCGGGGCTTCGGCATGCACCCGCACCGCGACATGGAGATCATCACGGTGATGGTGGAGGGCCAGCTCAGCCATTGCGATTCGATGGGCCAGGTTGCGGTGATTGAGGCGGGAGAGGTGCAGGTGATGGGTGCCGGCACGGGCGTGCTGCACAGCGAGATGAACCAGGGCGATCGCCCCTGCCGGCTGCTGCAGATCTGGATCGAGCCCAGCCAGGCCGGTCTGCCGCCGGTCTACGGCCAGAAGCCGTTCCAGCTCGGTGCCGACTGGACCCCCCTGCTGGATCCTGCCGGTGCCGCAGGTGCTCTCGCGGTGCGGCGGCCGATCCGTCTGTGGCGGGCCAGGCCCGGGGCCGGCGACGTGCTGGATCTGCCCCTGACCCCCGGCGGGCTCGGCTGGTTGCAGCTGATCGATGGCACCGGCGCGGTGCAGGCTGCGGCTGAGCCGCCTGGAGCCTCCGGCGAGCATCAACGCAGCCGGCCGCTGCAGCGCGGCGACGGCCTGGGCTTCGGGGCGGATCGCCTGCGGGCCTTCAGCGCCGGCCCCGGCGGTGCCGACCTGCTGCTGTTTGAGCTGGGCTGAGGGGCAGCACTCATGGCCGTACGTCCGCCGTATCCGACCATGGGGGACCCCGTGCTCCCCGCCCGGCTTGCCATGCTTCAGCCCCCCCGCGGCTACCTCACCCTCAGCTGGCTGGGTCTGGTGGCGAATCTCCTGGTGCTGCCGCTGATGCTCTGGGTGATTCTGCGGGAGCCCACCTGGCGCACGGTGCACATCGTGGTGGGGGCCAGTGCGGTGCTGCCCACGGCGGTGGTGGGCCTGGTGGGCACGATCGCGCTGCTCAAGTGGCGGGCCTGGGGCCAGATCGTGGTGATCGTGGCCCTGGCCATGAGCCTGGCGGTGGGGCTCCCGTACGGAATCGTGCGGCTGGCCCTGTTCAGCGAAGGCCGTGGCCTGACCGCCGTGGTGGCTGGTGTTCTCTGGGCCGCCAACACGGCGGCGCTGGTCTATTGGTGCCGTCCCAGCATCCGCCGCTACCTCACCTGAGGGCGGCTGTCCAGGCTGCAGCCACCCGCCTGACCCGAAGATGTTGTGAAGGTGACAGTTTCTGGCTGTCACAAGGGCGATGATCAGAACTGGTTTTCGCGTTGTGGGAGATGGCTTCAGTTCATGCCCAGCATTTGCGTCACTACCGCCTTGTTGATCAGCAGGGCTCACCCCACCCGGTGCTGGACGACCTCTACGACTCGCTCGACGCCGCCTGGGCCGAGGCGATGGGATGGTGGCAGGAGCAGGTGNNNNCCAGCCAGGGGCCGGTGGAGATCGGCGTTGAGGTGAGCACGGCCAGCGGTGATTGGCGCACCTTGCGCTACCCGGGCGGCAGCGCCTGATCGCCAACCCCTCAGGTTCAGCGCCAGTCCGGCTGATAGATCCGCAGGGTGGCGAAGCCCAGCGACGAGGGCGTGGGTTGGGGGCCAGCCGGGATGGCCTGCACCTGGAACATGTAGGTGTCGCTCATGGATGGATTGGCCCAGGGCTTGAGCATCACGGTGATCGTCTGCCCGGGTGCCACGGGTTCGGGAAAGGTCACCTGCACCTCCCGTTTCCCGGGGTCAAAGCTGGCCTCCACCGCAATCGCAGCACCCTCCCGGCGCGGCCTGCCGACAAAGGCCCTGGTGCGTTCAGGGCTGAATGGGAAGTGGGTGTCGACGCCACGGGTCTGACGGACCGTCAGGCCTCCCAGGGAGGCGCCGGCGTCGGCCGCCAGCTCCACACTGAAGTAGTACTCCGCTGCGGGCTGGGACACGGTGGTGTAGTAGCTGACCAGATCCACCTTCCAGGGCGGCCGCGTGAAGTAGGTGCTGCCGCGCAACTCCAGGGCCCGCAGCGGGGCAGGAGCCAGCAGGGCCAGCAACGCCAGGCCCATGGCCGCGCTGCCCAGGTGGCGCTCCTGGCTGGGCTGCCCAGGACCGGCATGACGGCTGAGAGGGGCCATGGGCGCGAACGTCGGCGTGCCCTCAGACGCTAGGAGCGGAGCTGAGAAAGGGCTGGGGATCCTGGTCGCNGNMMRATSGWKSWCGGGCAGGGGCTCGGGCTGGGCCGAGGGGTCTTTCGGGTCGAGCGCGGCGGTGGTTTCCAGGCTGGTCCGCAGGCGTCGGGCCGCATGCAGGGGCATGTCGCGCGGCACGCTGATGCGATCGCGCAGGGTGCGCAGGCCAACGGCCGTGCCGGCCGGTGGCGGGCAGGGTATGCCGTGCACCAGGTGAGTGAGGGCACAGCGCAGGGCCTGGTCCATGACAGGTCCGGCCAGGGCCGGGCGCTGCTGAAGGGTGACCCGGTGGCGCAGCATGCGGCCCAGGGCCACGGCGGCGGCATCGACTGGTTCTGGGGCAGAGGTTTCCGGATCGGTGCCCGAGGCGTCACGCAACGGCCAGGGGCCCCGGTCGATGCGGGCGGCCAGGGCCTGTTGTGCGGCGCTGCCGTTGGCGTAGCAGCCGCCCATCTGGGGTGGCAGGTCGTGGGCGTGGGTGTGGAAGTCGCTCTGGGTGCCGAGGTAGGAGGAATGCTGTTCCAGAGCGGCGAACCAGCGGTCGATCGCTGGGTGTTCCTGGCGCAGCAGAAAGCCCTTGTAGTAGGCCAGGGAGGCGTTCATTCGCTCCAGGTAGGGCACAAACACAAGGTCTGCGCTGCTGAGCTCCTCCAGCAGGAAGGGCCCGGGTGCTTCCTCCAGGGCCTGTTCCAGCCGGGTGGCCTTGCGCTGGAAGCGCAGGCGGGCGTCCTGCTCGGCGGCGGGGCCTGGCTGGGGCTGACACAGCCACTGGCACCAGGCGCGAAACAGGTGTCTTTCCAGCTGTCGCAACAGCAGAACCTGGGGATGGCCCATGCCTGCCACCAAGGGCCCGAAGGCCCGTTCAAGACACTCGAGGATGCGATCACTCTCGGTGATCCGCTCTCCATCCAGTTCCACGGCCGGCAACATCCCAGAAGGAACCAGCTGGCGGTACCAGCGCTCCTTCTCGCCGTAACAAAACATCGTGACCTTGCGGATTCGATAGGGAATCCGCTTCTCCTCCAGCCAGAGCCACACCTTCTGGCAGTAGGGGCACCAGGCGTGGTGATCGCGGTAAAAGGTGACCCTCAGCGCTGATTCAGGCTGACCGAACAGTCGCAGCAGGGCCTGGGCGTTGGTGCTGCCCTGGACGCGATCAGCCTCAGGCTGCGCCCAGGTGGCGAGCTCGGACCATGGCAGTGGAAGAGGCGAGCCGGCAGTGGTGACAAAGCCTGGTTCGCCCATCGTCTCGGGGGACGGAGCCTGCATGGCCATTCTCCACTGGGGTGAGGTGGTGCCGCTGGACAGGCTTCCGCCATGGGGCCGCTGGCTTGAGCCAGTGACCGGCCAGGGGCCGGCCACTGGCTGGCTGGGAGTGCGGCGGTGCTGGTGCTGCCCTCAGGGATTGAGGGTGTCGTCTCCGGATTCGCCGGTGCGGATCCGGATGGTGTTGTCCACGGGGCTGATGATGATCTTGCCGTCGCCGATCTCACCGGTGTGGGCGGCGCTTTTGATCGCTTCCACAACGCTGTCCACCACCTGATCCGTCACCACGGTGGTGATGTGCATCTTGGTGAGCAGCTTGGCCTCAACCTTGACGCCGCGGTAAACCTCGGTGTGACCCATCTGGCGTCCGAAGCCCTGAACCGTTGACACGGTGATGCCGTTGATGCCGATGGCCACAAGGGCATCCTTGACAGCGTCCAGCTTTCCAGGGCGCACAATGGCTTGAATTTGTTTCACGTGATACCAGGTTGACCCAGCCTCTTCTAGAGGCTGAGAGCGCCCGCTTCTGTAGCAATGACGGCTTTCTGCAGGCCTATCTGTCGAACGCCGACACGGCTGAACCGTTCGGGTTGAGGCAGGGGGTGAGCCAGAGGATGGAACGGCCCGCAACAGGCGCCGTTGACCATCCTCCTGCAGAGTCCCTTGCGGGGCTCAGTGGTGGTAGTTGGCACCGCGGTACTGCAGATCCGTGGAGGGGTCTGCCGGTGCAGGCTCATGGCGCAGAGGGGCCACGTAGTGCAGGCCACGGTAGGTGTGCTCCACCGCCTCAGTGGAGGGATGCTCATGCTGGCTGGCGTCGTAAGCCACGCCGCGATAGCGCAGAGGGGAGTTGGTCATGGTGGCGTCCTCAGTTGGAAGAGAAGGGCCAAGTGGGGCGGCGCGGAGCGCTTGGGCGTCGTTGACGACCCCCTTGACGTGGAGGAGCGTTGCTTCGTCCGTGCCCGCGGCGACCGGGGTCAACGCGAGGATCGGGCTACTTCCAGCAGACACGGCCTGCAGGGCTCAAGGGAGTCCGGCGGAGCGTGCACAGGCCCAACGTTTTGTCCTGAAACCTCATCTAAGCCGAGATTTCTGTCCACTGCGAACAGATCGCGGAAACCGTGCTGAAACGTTGCAATTCTTCGGTGTCCCGGGTGGGCGTGCTGCGCGCCCCGGGGCGGTGGGCGACGCCTGGGAGATCACCGCTGCTGATGTCCCGGGCTCGGCAACCGAGGCCGCCTAGAGCCATTTTGTAGCGAAAGCAACATCAGCCGGCAGCGTCAGAGCGCATTGTCAGTCGCAATGGATGTCTTGCGGCATCCAAAACTCCATCGTGCAGCCGTCTTTCTGATCTGCCCATGACCATTGCTTCGCACCCTCCCAGGCGTACGAAACGCCTGCAAGAGGCGAGTCTGATGGAAGGACCAGCCCTGCTGATGAGCAGGATCCGAGGTCTTTCTTCCCAGCGCGGCCTCATCTGGTTCGCCTGTATTCCTTTCGCACTCTTCGGCCTGGGAGTGTTCAACCTCTCAGCCCACGCTGCAGAGCTCCCGGAACTCACGGCCGCCTTCCTGGCCAACAACCTCTTCATTTTCATCTGCGCGGTTCTGGTCATCTTCATGAATGCCGGCTTCGCCATGGTGGAGTCCGGTATGTGCCGCCAGAAAAACGCGGTCAACATCCTGCTGAAGAACCTCATCGTCTTCGCCCTGGCGGCCACCGCCTATTGGTTCATCGGCTACTCGGTGATGTACGGCGATTCGGTGCTGGGCGGCTGGCTGTTCTTCAAGGGCCTGTTCTTCGATCCCACCGTCACGCCTGAGATGGTGAGCGAAGGCTCTCTCGTTCCCACCGTCGACTTCTTCTTCCAGGTGGCCTTCGCCGCCACGGCAGCCACCATCGTCTCCGGACTGGTGGCCGAGCGCATCAAATTTGGTGAGTTCGTGGTCTTCTCCCTGGTTCTGGTTGGGATCCTGTATCCCATCTCCGGCTCCTGGCAGTGGAATGGTGGCTGGCTCTCAGAGCTTGGATTCATCGATTTCGCCGGCTCCTCGATCGTGCACTCCTTCGGGGCATGGGCCGGCCTGATCGGAGCGATCCTGCTTGGCCCCAGGATTGGTAAGTTCGCCGAAGGCAGGCCTCAGGCCCTGCCAGGCCACAACATGGCCATTGCCACCCTCGGCTGCCTCATTCTCTGGATCGGCTGGTACGGATTCAACCCAGGCTCTGTTCTGGCCATGGATCAAACGGTTCCCTACGTGGCCGTGACCACCACCCTGGGTGCCGCTGGCGGCGGTATCGCCGGCACACTGGTGTCCCAGATCAGGGGCGGCAAGCCCGACCTGACCATGACCATCAACGGCATCCTGGCCGGACTGGTGGCTGTGACGGCGGGCTGTGACGGCTTCTCGATGGCTGGAGCATGGGTTGTGGGCTTCATCGGTGGCGCTCTTGTGGTGTTCTCGGTGTCCTTCATCGACGGCCTCAAGATCGACGACCCCGTTGGAGCCTTCTCGGTGCACGGCACCTGCGGCATCTGGGGCACCCTGGCCGTGGGTCTGTTCAACATGGACAAGGGTCTGTTCACCGGCCATGGTGCTTCCCAGCTTGGCTTTCAGATCGTCGGCGTTCTTGCCTACGCGATCTTCGCCATCGTGGCCTCCCTGATCACCTGGTCGATCATCGGTGCCATCTTCGGAGGCATCCGCGTCTCCGAGAAGGAGGAGATCGAGGGTCTCGACATCGGCGAGCACGGCATGGAGGCGTACCCCGACTTCGCTGCCAGCGCCAAGTAACGCTGCGAGCCGGGGCCCAAGCCTCGGCGATTACTGCCATCAGCCCGCGGCTCTGCCGTGGGCTTTTTGCTGTCTGGGACCCCTCCGGAGTCCTCCGGGCCGGACCCCGACCAAGCAAGCTGGGGGTTCTTCCCCGCCGACCTCTGCGTCTGTCTCCATGGGTGACCGTTTCGATCTGATCGTGCTCGGTGCCGGCTCCGGAGGCTTGGCTGCCGCCAAGCGGGCGGCCAGTTACGGGGCCAAGGTGGCGATCGTGGAGGGCGACCGGGTGGGCGGCACCTGCGTGATCCGTGGCTGCGTCCCCAAGAAGCTGCTTGTCTATGGCTCGGCCTACAGCCACCTGCTCGCCGATGCCGCCAGCTACGGCTGGGAGCTGGCCCCCTGGCGCAGCGATCCGGCGCGGCTGCTGGCGGCGGTTCGGGCCGAGGTGGATCGGCTCAACAGCCTGCACATCGGCTTCCTGGAGAAGGCCGGCGTGGCCCTGGTGCGGGGCTGGGGGCGCTTTGTGTCTGCCGATGCCGTGGCGGTGCAGGGCGCCGATGGTTCTGAGCGGCAGCTGCAGGCTGATCACATCCTGGTGGCCGTTGGCGGCCGGCCCTATCGCCCCCCCTTCCCAGGCGCCGAGCTGGCCTGGATGAGTGATGACATGTTTCTGCAGGAGAGGTTGCCTGAGGCCGTGGCCGTGGTGGGCGGCGGTTTCATCGCCTGCGAATTCGCCTGCATCCTCAACGGCCTCGGCGTGCGGGTGACCCAGCTGGTGCGGGGCGATCACCTGCTGCGGGGCTTTGACCGCGAGGCCAGCGAGGCCGTGAGTGAGGCCATGCAGCAGCAGGGCATCGATCTGCGCTTCGCTCACACCCCGAAGGCGCTCACCCAGACCTCCAGCTCCGCCGGCCTCACTCTCACCACCCAGTCCGGCGAGGAGATTGCCTGCGGTGGGGTGCTGCTGGCCACCGGGCGCAAGCCGTTTCTGGACAACCTCAACCTCGAGGCGGCCGGCGTCGCTGTGGAAGGCGATGCCATCCCGGTGGATGCCGACCAGCGCACCAACGTGAGCCATATCTATGCCGTGGGCGATGTGACCGACCGCATCAACCTCACGCCGGTGGCGGTGGATGAGGGCCGGGCCTTTGCCGACACGGTCTACGGGCAGCGGCCGCGGCAGGTGAACCACGACCTGGTGGCCAGCGCCGTGTTTTCCCAGCCGGAACTCTCCGGGGTGGGTCTCACCGAGGAGCAGGCCTGTGAGCGCCATGGCGCCGCGGCGATCCAGGTGCATCGGGCCCGCTTCCGGGCGATGAGTCAGGCGCTGCCGGCCAGGGGGCCCAGGGTGCTGCTGAAGCTGATCGTGGAGAAGGCCAGTGACCGGGTGCTGGGCTGCCACATGGTGGGAGAGCACGCGGCTGAAATCATTCAGATGGCGGCTGTGGCGATCGGCATGGGGGCCACCAAGGCTGACTTCGACCGCACCATGGCCCTCCATCCCACGGTGGCGGAGGAGTTCGTCACGATGCCCAACTAGGGACGAGCCCAGTCAGTGCCAGCTGGCGCCACTAGCTGGCCGGGTCGACTCCGGGGGCACCTGCGTTGGCCCTCGGCTCGAAGCCCCACTGGGCCCTCAGCCCCGGGTTGCTCAGCTCCCAGGCGTGTTCGGAGGGGGCGACGTTGTGGGGTTGGCGGCAGGGAACCAGAGCCCGCTGGGCGAAGGCCTTCTGCAGCTRTGCGGCGTAGTGCTCGCTCTGGACGATCAGGCCGTTGAGGTGCTGCTGGCCTCCTGCTGCCTTCAGCATCGCCTCGTTGGAGCGGCACAGGGCAAGGTCCTGCAGGTGCTGCTCCAGCCAGTTCCATTCGTAGTGGAGCATCGCGTCGCTGCAGTGCTCCAGCTCGCTCACGTAGAGATCGGCCGGAGGCCGCTCAGGCGCGCCGGCTGGCGGGGCAGCGGCCTGGTGATCCAGGCGCTGGCCAAGGCGCTGCATGATGGCGCGCAGTTCACTCATGGGCCCAGGCGATGCTCCTGGCCATTGTTGCTGGGCGAAGGGGCCTTCAGGCGCCGCCGGCGGCGCCGTAACCCACCATTGTGGCCTTGACGTGGGCCAGGGCGGTCCCTTCGAGGAACTGTTGATCCAGCAGCAGCAGTGCTGCCGAATTGTCCCCGGCGAGCCGCAGGCGTTTGCGCACGAAGCGGGCCTCCGCCTCCTCCTTGATCTGCTCCTCCACGAACCAGTCGAGCATCGCCGAGGCACTGCGCTCGCAGTTCTCCTCGGCCAGGCCATAGAGCCGGTTGATGGAGGCTGTCACCTCCTTCTCCATCTCCGAGACCCGGTCGAACAGCTGCTGCACCGATTGCCAGTCGCGCTGGGGTGCCTGGATCGTGGGCAGGATCACCTCCTCATCACAGTCCACCAGATAGGCGATCATCCGCGCCGCGTGGGCGCGCTCCTCGTTGCTCTTCTCGAGCATGTACTTGGAGAATCCCGCCAGATCCTTTTCCCGCAGCCAGATCGACATCGACAGGTAGCTGTGGCTGGCCTGAAACTCCGATTCCAGATGGCGGTTGATGGCGGTGGTGAGCTGGTTCATCGCAGGGGAGCGGGGCCACGGTTGGGTTTGGAGGCCAGCCTATGAACCCTGGGGATGGCCAGCTGCTGATGGGCCCAGTGGGCACTGAGCGCCGCCAGCAGGCTGAGCTGGTTGCCACGGATGCGAAGCATGGGTGCAGGAGCGGTTGCGTTCAGACTGCCGCTCACCGCTCCCCCGGTCGAGCCGTCAGGTGACGCCTGCGGGCAACCGATGGCACAGAGCGATGTGGCCTCCGCTCGGATGGGCCGGCCAGGATGGGGGTCACTGGAAGGTGACCATGGCCCGACTGCTCGTGATCCAGCACCTTGAGCGCGAAGGCCCGGGCCAGTTTGCCGCCGCAGCGGCTGCCCGGKGCTGGGAGCTGGAGGTGCTGCGTCCCGACCTGGCCCAGCCCCTGCGCGATCCCCTCGACGACGAGATCCTGCTGGTGCTGGGGGGGCCGATGGGTGTGGCCCATCTGGGCGACCCCGCCCTGGCCTGGCTCRCCGAGGAGGTGGCCCTGCTGAAGCGGGTGCTGGCACGCCAGCAGCCCGTGATCGGCATCTGCCTGGGCGCCCAGCTGCTGGCCCATGCGGCGGGAGGCACGGTGGAGCCGCTCACCTGTGGGGTTCCGGCGCTGCCGGTGCGGGAGGTGGGCTGGGGGGCGGTGAGCTTCCTGGGGGACCCCAGCCAGGAGCCTCTGCTGCGGGGGCTGGAGGCCAGTGAACTGATGCTGCACTGGCATGGCGATCGGGTGCGTCTGCCCGCCGGTGCCGAGCTGCTGGGCTCCACGTTGCTTTGCCCTGAGCAGATCTTCCGCCTCGGCGCGCGGGCCTACGGCCTCCAGTGTCACGGCGAGGTGCTGGAGCGGGATCTGCAGTGCTGGCTGGAGGAGGACGCGGCCTATGTGGCGGCCGCCCTGGGCCCTGGGGGGGTGGCGCGGATCCGCGCCGACACGCGCCGCTGGGGCGCCAGGGCCGAGCGGCAAGGGCGCCGCCTGATCGACAATCTGCTCGATCTGCTCGTGCAGACGACCCCGGCATCCCCGCTCAGCTGATCCCGATCTGCAGCGGGCGCCGCTGCAGACGCGGCCCCTGGCTGGGTTGGATCGCCTGGGGCAGGGAGCCGGCGGCCAGCGGCTCCAGGCTGTTGAGGCTGTAGGTGGTTTCGCTCAGTCCGCCCGCGCCGCCGGAGAGCTCCAGCAGGGTGAGGCTCTGCTGCGGCGGGGCGGTGCTCTGGAGCAGCTGGCGCGGGCCGCTGCCCATGGCGCCGAGGCTGAGCAGGTTGAGGCCCCCCACCCGGCCGGGGAACCAGGTGTGGTGATGGCCACTGATGTAGAGGGCGACCCCCTGGCGCTCCAGCAGCGCCCGCAGCAGGGCGGGCTGATGCAGCACCTCGCCGCTGCGGTCCCGGCCCTGGCCCACGGCGTAGAGGGGCAGGTGGCCGATCGCCAGCCGCAGCCGGGCCTGGCGGGCCTGGGGGCTGGCGAGCTGCCGTTCCGCCCAGCGCAGCTGCTCCCCCCCCAGCCCCGCGGAGGACGCGTCCAGCACCAGCACGAACACGCCTCGGTGCAGCAGGCTGTAGCGGAAGGGGAAGTCCGAGCCGTCCAGCAGCGTGATCCTGAGGCGGGAGCGCTGGGCGAGCCAGAACCGGCTGGCTTCCTGGCGATCCAGGGCGAACGCGTAGCGCCCGTTCTGCTGGCTGCTGGAGGCATCGTGGTTGCCCATCGCCGCAGCGAAGGCAAGGCCATCGCTCAGCAGGGGATCGAGCACGTTCACCCCGAAGCTGCGCCACATCGCCTGCAGCTGGCTGGCCGTGAGCCCCCGTTTCTGGCCGGCCACCATGTCGCCGGCGCAGAGCACCAGCTCAGGGCGCAGGCGGCCCAGCAGAGCCACCCCCCGCCGCACCTGGGGCACGTAGGTGGTGGAGCCGTAGCTGCTGTTGAGATCGCTGATCAGGGCGATGCGCAGGGGGCTGTCGTCTGCGCCGGTTCCTGGCGTGAGGCTGGCGGCGCTGCCCGACCTGCTCCACAGGGGCCGGGCCAGCCAGAAACCGGCCCCCCCGGCGGCCAGCTGCAAGAGATGCCGTCGGGAGCAATGCATCGGCGTGAGGGAGTGGCTGGGCAGGGCGGCTCAGGGGGAGGCCAGGCCCTGCTCCGATCAGAACACGGCGAGGGAGGCGCCCAGCACCACCACCATCGTCGCGATCAGAGCCACGGCCCAGAGGGCGTGGGACGTGGCGTCGGCGGGAGTTTCCCCAGCTACCGCGGCAATCTCGTCGGCGTAGAGATTGTCGTGGTTCTCGAGGTCGTGAGTGCGCATGGTGGTCCTCCCGAGGGGTGGTTTCAACCTAGGCAGCACCCCCAGCACGCACCACCTCCAGGCCGTGACGAGATGTGTGGGGGTATGACGAATCGCCGTGGCGGTGATCAGCTACCGGGCGTCGCCTGGCGCTTGCCGCCCCTGCGGCCCTTGCCGGGGCCTCCCACGGGCGCCTCGATGCCATTGCGCTCATAGATCTTGCGCATCTCGTCGCGGTACTGGCCCCGCAGCTTCTGATTGGCCTTGCGCTCGTCTTTGCGGCAACTGCGCAGCTGTTGCTGGTTGGACGCCCCCGACACGCAGCGCTCGCTCTTCTGCTGGATCTGGGAGCGCTCCTTCTGCAGCTTGAGGGTGAGCGCCTTGCGCTCCGGGAAGATCTTCTCCCGCTGGGCCGGGGTGAGCCGCTCGGGGGGGGCGGACGTCTGGGCC
>NZ_JADEWP010000077.1:0-10742 GCF_015207535.1 Cyanobium sp. LEGE 06143
TCACCGGCCCGCGTAGCCGGCTGGGCCCCGACCGCGACTGGGTGGGCCTGCGCCCCCTGGGCGCTGAGACCGAGATCCTGGTGCTGGCCGGCCATGCCGACTCCCAGGCCATCGCCGGCGCCGGCACGCCCGGCGAGGCGGTGGCGCTCCGCGGCGCCAGGCCGATGCAGCCGGGCCTCAGGGATGAGCTGCACTGGAACCTGCTCACGGCGCGGGCCGTGGTGGCCCTGGGCCGGCAGCGGGGCCTGAACCTGCGCTTCTACGACCCGCCGGCGCGCACGATTGCCGACGCCGACGACCCACGCACCAACTGGAGTGTGGGCAAAGCGCATGCCGCAGCCGGCGGCTACGCCCTGGAAATCCACTACGACGCCTACGGCCCCGACGGGGTGGGCTCGGGCCTGATTCCACCGCTGCACCGCCACCCGAGCCGCCTCGACGAGAGCCTGGCCCTGGCCTTCGGTTCCTACCCGCTGCTCTACCGCAACGGCCTGGGCGCCCCCCGCCGTGGCATCGCCATCCTGGAGATCGGCAAACTGGAGGGGGTGCTGGAGGCGGCCCTGCGCGACCCCGGCCGCCGCGACGCCACCCTCACGGCCATTGCCCTACGGGTGGTGGAGGCGCTTGAGCGCGGGCTGAACCTCCAGACCCCGAGCCCCATCGGTGAGCTGCCCGTGGGCGTGGCGCCGGAGCGGCGAGCACGTCCGTGAAACGCACGCACCTGAGGCCAGCTCGCGCCTAGGGCAGGGGGCCGCTGTCCTCAGCCCAGCGCCTGATGCGGGGCGCAGCGCTGCTCCAGGGAGGAGTCGTCCAACCAGTTCTGGGGGCGGGTGAACACCTCGGTGAGCAGGGCCTCGCGGCTGCCGGGCTCGGCGCTGTAGCCGTACTCCCAGCGCACCAGGGGGGGCAGGGACATCAGGATCGACTCGGTGCGGCCATTGGTCTGCAGACCGAAGATCGTGCCCCGGTCGAAGACGAGGTTGAACTCCACGTAGCGGCCGCGGCGATAGAGCTGGAACTGCCGTTCCCGATCGCCGTAGTCAGTGGCCTGCCTGCGCTCCACGATCGGCACGTAACTGGGCAGGAAGGCCTGGCCGCAGGCCGTGGCCAGGGCGAAGAGCTGCTCCCAGCTCTGGCTGATCGCCCCCTGGCGCAGGCTGGCCGCGGCGGCGGCCCCATCAGGATTCTGGCCCTTGTAGAGCACGCCGCCGGGGTCCTGGTAGTCATAGAAGATGCCGCCGATGCCGCGGCTTTCCTGGCGGTGCTTCAGGTGGAAGTACTCGTCGCACCAGGGCTTGAACACCTGGTAATAGGCAGGGTTGACGCCGTCGCAGGCCTCCTTGAGGGTGCGGTGGAAATGGCGGGCATCCTCAAGGAAGGGGTAGTAGGGCGTGAGGTCGGCGCCACCGCCGAACCACCACACCGGGCCCGCCTCGAAGTAGCGGTAGTTGAGGTGAACCGTGGGGATGTAGGGGTTGCGGGGGTGCAGCACCATCGAGGTGCCCGTGGCGAACCAGGGGTGGCCCTTCGCCTCGGGGCGTTGACTCAGGATCGAGGGTGGCAGTTCAGAGCCCTGCACCTCGGAGAAATTCACGCCGCCCTGCTCGAAGACGCGGCCCTCCTTCATCACGCGGGAGCGCCCCCCGCCGCCCTCGGGCCGCTCCCAGCTCTCCTCAGCGAAGCGACCCTCGCCATCGAGCTGCTCCAGACCGGCGCAGATCGAGTCCTGCAGACCCCGCAGCAGGGTGCGGGCGCGCTGGCGGGAGTCAGCGGGAGGCGACTCCAGCACCGGGGTGGCGGCGTCACCGCCGTCGGGGCTGGGCATCACCTTGGCCTTCTCCATCACACCGTGCCCCTGGGGCCTGAAACCCCTTCACCCTTTCAGGCCGCAGGCCCGCCCATCAAGCCTTCGAGAGGCACTGTCACGGCGCAAGACCCTTGGCCTCGACAGGTGCCTTCTAGGATCAACGTCCTGTGCATGCGGATCGGATGGCCACTGTCGAGCAGGCTCGTGCCGCCCTCAGCCGCCTCACCGATGCCGGCAGTGGCCGGCCCATGCTCGAACTGGGCTGGGTTCAGGACCCACGCCTGCAGGGTGAACGGGCGGTGATCCGTCTGGCGTTGCCCAGCTTTGCCCAGAGCCAGCGCGACCGCATTGCCAGCGAGGCCCGCGAGGCCCTGCTCAACCTCGAGGGCGTGCGCGACGTTCAGATCGAACTCGCCCAGCCCGAGGCGGCAGGCGCTGCCGCGGCCCCCTCCGGTGCACCGATCGGCGCCGCTGGCCACGGCCCCAGTGGCGCCCCCGGCCAGCCTCCCCAGCGCCAGGAGATCCCCGGGGTCGGACAGGTGATCGCCGTGAGCAGCGGCAAGGGCGGCGTGGGCAAGAGCACCGTGGCGGTGAACCTCGCCTGCGCTCTGGCCCAGCAGGGCCTGCGGGTGGGCTTGCTCGATGCCGACATCTACGGCCCCAACGCGCCCACCATGCTGGGAGTGGCCGGCCGCACCCCGGAAGTGAGTGGTGAGGGGGCGGCTCAGGTGCTGCGGCCGATGCAGAGCTGTGGCATCGCCATGGTGTCGATGGGTCTGCTGATCGATGCCAACCAGCCGGTGATCTGGCGGGGTCCGATGCTCAACGGCATCATCCGCCAGTTCCTCTATCAAGTGGATTGGGGTGAACGGGATGTGGTGGTGGTGGATCTGCCGCCAGGCACCGGCGACGCCCAGCTCACCCTCGCCCAGGCGGTGCCGATGGCCGGTGTGATCGTGGTCACCACGCCCCAGGAGGTGTCGCTGGCCGATGCCCGCCGCGGCCTGGCGATGTTCCAGCAGATGGGCATTCCCGTGCTGGGCGTGGTGGAGAACATGAGTGGCTTCATCCCCCCCGATGCACCCGAGAAGCTCTATCCCATCTTCGGCAGTGGTGGCGGCGCCAGGCTGGCCAAGGAAACCGGAGTTCCCCTGCTGGCAGAACTGCCGCTGGAGATGCCGGTACGGGAAGCGGGCGATGGCGGTCGTCCCGTGGTGCTCACGGCACCCCACTCCGCCACGGCTCGCGGCTTCACAGCCCTGGCCGAGCGGGTGACGGCCCTGGCGGCCGTTCCCCTCTGATCGCTGGGGATGCTCAGCCTCAACCGCCGCAGTCGCGGCCTGTTTTCAGGAGGCGATTCAGCCAGAAGGCGGCCCCTGGCCGATCTGGACTGGCTGCTCTGGGGCATTCCGATGGCGATGGTGCTGCTGGCCGGCGTGCTGATCGCCAGCACCCAGCGCCAGGCGAACTACGCCGACTGGTATCAGCACTGGGTCACCGGCGTGGTGGGGCTGGGGGTGGCGCTGCTGCTGGCTCGCATCCCCGTGGAGCGGCTGGTGGCGTTGAAGTGGCCGATCTACGGGGCGATGGTGGCCAGCCTGGTGGCCGTGCGGCTGGTGGGAGTGAGCGCCCTGGGAGCCCAGAGCTGGATCAACATCGGCGGCTTTTACGTGCAGCCCTCAGAGTTCGCCAAGCTCGGGGCGATCCTGCTGCTGGCCGATGTGCTGGCCCGCCACCCGGTGGAGCGGCCCGTGGACCTGCTGCGCCCGCTGGGCCTGATCGGGCTGCCCTGGCTGCTGGTGTTCGTGCAGCCCGACCTGGGCACCTCCCTGGTGTTCGGCGCCGTGCTGCTGGTGATGCTGTTCTGGGCCGGCATGCCCGCCGCCTGGCTGGTGCTGCTGCTCTCGCCCCTGGTGAGCGCGATTGCCGCCGGCACCCTGCCCTGGCTGTTGCTGGGCTGGATTCCGCTGATGGGCTGGCTCGCCTGGACCAGCCTGCCCTGGAAGCGGGTGATGCTGACCGTGGCCGTGGCGGTGCAGAGCGCTTTCGCCGTGCTCACCCCCTGGCTGTGGGCCCACGGGCTGCGGCCGCACCAGCGGGATCGCCTCACCCTCTTCCTCGACCCCGGCCAGGATCCCCTCGGCGGCGGCTACCACCTGCTGCAGAGCACGGTGGGCATCGGCAGCGGCCAGCTCTGGGGCACCGGTCTGATGCAGGGGGCCCTCACCAAGCTGCGCTTCATCCCCGAGCAGCACACCGATTTCATCTTCAGCGCCCTCGGCGAGGAAACCGGTTTCCTGGGGTCGGTGCTCGTGGTGCTCGGCTTTGTGCTGCTGATGTGGCGCCTGCTGCAGATCGCCGGCCGGGCCCGCAGCGATGTGGAATCGCTGGTGGTGGTGGGCATTGGCGCCATGCTGATGTTCCAGGTGGTGGTGAACATCAACATGACGATCGGCCTCGGGCCCATCACGGGCATTCCCCTGCCCTTCCTCAGCTATGGCCGTTCGGCCATGCTGATGAACTTCATGGCCCTCGGGCTGTGCGCGTCGGTGGCGCGGCGGGGCCGAAGCTCGCCGAGCCGCCGCTAAGGAGAACCCAACATTGGTGAGCCTGCTCAAGCTGCGGCACTGCCTCACCGCGGGGGTCCCTCCCGGCACCAGCACGGACGACGCCGCCCGGCGCCAGTGGTGGGCGGCCCTGGCCACCCTGCAGGAGGATTTTCTGCTGCCCCTGGGGGAGGTGTCCGGGCTGTGGCTGGCCGCACCCCTTCCGGCCCTCTATGAGCCCGCCCTGCTGCAACGGCTCCAGGGGTGGGTGTGGAGTCCGGCAGCGATCGGCACCCTGCTGCCCCCCGCTCCGCCCCGGTTGCTGCAGTCCGCCACGGGCCAGAGCCGCGGTGCCGTGCCGGGCAGCGGCTACCACCGGCTGCTGCTGGAGGAAGGCGACGGCGACGACCCTCTGCTGGTGATCGTGACACCGCAACTCCAGGTGGCCCTGTGTCTGGATGGGCCGGCCGAGGGCCGCCGGCTGGTGGTGCGTTTCGACCCTGAGGTGCTCTCGGAGGCCCTCTCGCTGATGCATCAGCGGCTGGAGCAGAGCGATCCTGCCGCCGCCCTGGAGCTGCGGACAGCCGTGCAGCAACTGGGCCCACTGCACAGCGAACCCTCCCTGGGGCTGCGTTTCTGGCCCCTGCTGGCCAACCGTCTGGCCAGGATCGCCCCCAGCCTGACCCTGCAGCCCCTGGCCGCGGCCGCCGGCGGCAAGCCCTCCCAGGCCGAGGCCACAGCCAGCTCTGCCGCCCAGATCAGCGAGCTGGCCCTGCTCGAAGCCCTCACCCACGAGGTGCGCACCCCCCTGGCCACAATTCGCACCCTGATCCGCTCACTGCTGCGCCGCAGCGACCTGCCAGCCGTGGTGCGCCAGCGCCTGGAGCACATCGATGGCGAGTGCAGTGAGCAGATCGACCGCTTCGGCCTGATCTTTCTGGCGGCTGAGCTGCAGCGCCCCCTCGGCCAGGGACACGCCCAAGCCGATCTGCCCCTGGCCCGCACCGACCTCAGCGACCTGCTGGGCCAGCTCGAAGGGTTCTGGCAGCGCCAGCTGGCGCGGCGTCAGCTGACGCTGGACCTCCAGATCACCCCTGACCTGCCCCAGGTGCTCAGCGATCCAGCGCGGCTGGAAACCATGCTGGGCGGCCTGATTGACCGTTTCAGCCGCAGCCTGCCGGCCGGCACCCGGGTACGCCTGGTCCTGCAGCCGGCCGGGGCACGGCTGAAACTGCAGCTGAGCAGCGCTGGGCCAGTGCCGGTTCCCGGCGAACCGTCCCCCCGGGGACGGGAGCTGGTGGGGCCGGTGCTGAGCTGGGATCCGAGCACCGGCAGCCTGCAGCTCAGTCGCCAGGCCACCCAGCAACTGTTCGAGCGGCTGGGGGGGCGGCTCACCGAGCGCAGCGGCAGTGGGCTCACCGTGTTCTTTCCGGTGTACGTGCCGGCCGCCTGAGCGGATGGCACCACCGGTTGGGCAGGGTTTTGTTGACGGGTGTGAAGACTGGCGCAGCGCCGGCCGGAGGGCCAAAACCACGGTGCTAGTTTCCGCCTGAAACAGTCTGCCGACACCTGAACGCGTCATGACAGCAACGGCACTGAGCGGTCAACTCCCCAAGTACATCGGCAGCACCGGCGGGCTGCTCAACTCCGCCGAAACTGAAGAGAAGTACGCCATCACCTGGACCAGTTCCAAGGCCCAGGTCTTTGAGCTGCCCACCGGCGGCGCTGCCGAGATGAATGAGGGCGAAAACGTCATGTATTTCGCCCGCAAGGAGCAGTGCCTGGCCCTGGGCACCCAGCTGCGCACCAAGTTCAAGCCCCGCATCGAGGACTACAAGATCTACCGGATCTTCCCCGGCGGAGACACCGAGTATCTGCATCCCAAGGATGGCGTGTTCCCCGAGAAGGTGAACGAGGGCCGTCAGATGGTGGGTCACAACCCCCGCTCCATCGGCGCCAACACCAATCCCGCCAACCTCAAGTTCACCGGCAAGAACACCTTCGACGCCTGAGCTGATCCCCTTGGCCAGGGTCTGGCCGTTGGTCTTGAACACTTAGAAAGGCGGGGCCCGGCGCCCCGTTTTTTTTGCCTGCCGGTTCCTCGATGACCCCCTCCGATCGCCTGGACCCCGCCTTTCTGGCCCAGGCGGCGGCCGGGCTCAGCTTCATCCCCGTCTGGAAACGCTGGCCAGCAGACCTGGAGACGCCTCTGACCACCTGGCTCAAGGTGGGTGCCGGCAGCAGCCACGGGGTGCTGCTGGAGTCGGTCGAGGGGGGAGAGCGGATCGGCCGCTGGAGCTTCGTGGTGAGTGAGCCGCTCTGGACCCTCACCAGCCGCGGAGCCAGCAGTCAGCGCCAATGGCGGGACGGCCGCACCGAGCAGCTGAGCGGCAACCCGTTTGAGCTGCTGCAGGACTGTCTGCGTCCCCTGAGCAGCGCCCCGGTGCCAGGCCTGCCGCCGGCAGGCCATCTGTTCGGCTTCTGGGGTTACGAGCTGATCCAGTGGATCGAACCCAGCGTGCCCGTGCACCCCGCCGATCCCGAGGGGCCTCCGGATGGTTGCTGGATGCTCGCCGACAGCCTGCTCGTGTTCGACCAGGTGAAGCGCCAGATCACGGCGGTGGCCTACGCCGACCTGAGCCGGGGCGGCGATCCGGTTGAGGCCCACGCCGCCGCCACAGCGCGGATCACGGCTCTGGAGCAGCAGATGCAGGAGCCCCTGCCCGCGGGGGTGGTGCCACTGCAGTGGCATGAACGCAGCGGCACCGATCTGCCCACCCGCAGCAACCGCAGCCAGGCCGATTTCGAGGCGGCCGTGGTGCGCTCCAGGGAGCACATCGCCGCAGGGGATGTGTTTCAGCTGGTGTTGAGCCAGCGGCTCGAAACCACGATCGAGCGGGATCCCTTTGAGCTCTACCGCAGCCTGCGGATGGTGAATCCATCGCCCTACATGGCCTTCTTCAACTTCGGTGGCTGGTATCTGATCGGCTCCAGCCCCGAGGTGATGGTGAAGGCCGATCCGGTGGAGGGCGGAGGGATCCGGGCCTCCCTGCGCCCGATCGCCGGTACCCGGCCCCGGGGCACCGATGAAGCGGGCGACCAGGCCCTGGAGGCCGAGCTGCTGGCCGATCCCAAGGAGCGGGCCGAGCACGTGATGCTGGTGGATCTGGGCCGCAATGACCTCGGCCGCGTCTGCCGCCCCGGCAGCGTTTCCGTGACTGATCTGATGGTGATCGAGCGCTACTCCCATGTGATGCACATCGTCAGCCAGGTGGAAGGATTGCTGGGCGACGGGCACAGCGTCTGGGATCTGCTGATGGCGGCCTTCCCGGCAGGTACGGTCAGCGGCGCTCCCAAGATCCGGGCCATGCAGCTGATCCATGCCCTCGAACCCGATGCCAGGGGTCCCTACTCAGGGGTGTACGGCGCCGTGGACCTCGGGGGAGCCCTCAACACCGCCATCACCATCCGCACGATGGTGGTGCAGCCGGGCCAGAACGGCAGCTGGCGGGTGCAGGTGCAGGCCGGCGCCGGCCTGGTGGCCGACTCCAGGCCCGAGGCGGAATTCCAGGAAACCCTGAACAAGGCCCGGGGCATGCTCAAGGCCCTGGCCTGCCTGGCGTGAGCCACCCCGCCGCCCCAGCCATGACGCCAGCACTGATGCTCAAGGGCTTCGAGGTGGAGCTCTACACCGGCAGGCCAGACGGTTCGGTGGTGGGCTGTTCGTCTGAGGTGGCCGCGGCCCTGGAGGGGTTTGTCACCGAGCCCGACCGACGCAATCTCGAATACGTCACCGCCCCGGAGGCCGACTACGACCGGCAGCTGGCCCTGCTGCTGGAACCGCGGCTGCGCCTGCGCCGCTGGCTGCAGCTGCGCGGGCTGACGCTCCTGCCAGGCAGCACCCTGAGCCTGGGGGACAGCCGGCGCTTCGAGCGCTCCGACCCCGACAACCCCTACCACCACTACATCGAGCGCACCTACGGCACCCGGGTGGTGACCGCCAGCGTGCACATCAACCTGGGCCTCACGGCCATGCAGCCGCTGTTCGCCGGCCTGAGGCTGCTGCGCTGCGAGGCCGCCCTGCTGCTCGCCCTCAGCGCCAGCTCCCCCTTCCTCGACGGTGCCGCCACCGGCGCCCATTCCCAGCGCTGGCTGCAGTTCCCCCTCACGCCGGAGCGGGTGCCTCTGTTCCGCGACCACGAGCACTACATCGCCTGGATGGAGCAGCAGCTCCAGGCCGGCACGATGCAGAACGTGCGGCATCTGTGGACCTCAGTGCGGCCCAATGGCGACGATCGCCCCTACGACCTCAATCGCCTCGAGATCCGCATCTGCGATCTGGTGAGCGACCCAGAGGTGCTGCTGGCAATCACGGCCCTGGCGGAGCTGCGGCTGTGGCAGGGGCAACGGGATCCCCAGACCTGCGACCCATTCCGTGCCAGCAGCCTCGATCCCGAGGAGCTGGCCCTGCTCGCCGATGCCAACGACCAGGCCGCAGCCCGCTCCAGCCTTGACGCCCCCCTGCGCCACTGGCGCGACGGCAGCCCGATTGAAGCCCGGGCCTGGATCCGGCAGATCCTGGAAGAGCTGGCGCCCCTGGCCCGGGAGCTGGGGCTGGACGCTCGGCTCACCCCGCTCGTCGGGCTGCTGCGCCACGGCAATCAGGCCATGGACTGGCTGCAGCGTCAGCAGAGCGGCACGTCGATCCGTGCGATTCTGAGCGGAGAGATCAGCGCCATGGCGGTGCAGGAGCAGCACCTCGCCGCCACGATGGGCACAGACCCTGCCCTGGGTCGTTTGGGATGATCACGAGCACACGTCACGACACTCCAGCCTTCATGCGGCAGTTGGTGCCCCCTGTCGCCGAACCCTCGCCCCGGGCGACCCGCCTGCTGGGTGAGCGGCTTGAGCTCGTCGAAGACCTCTGGCAGACCGTGCTGCGCAGCGAGTGTCCGCCCCACCACGCCGATCGTCTGCTGCGACTGAAGCGGCTGAGTGATCCGCTTGAGGACGACGGCGCCACCGCGGCCGAAGGCGATGCCGCCGGCATGGACACCAGCACGGCCATCGTGCGGCTGATCCGGGAGATGGATCTGGCCGAGGCCATTGCCGCCGCCCGGGCCTTCTCCCTCTATTTCCAGCTCGTCAACATCCTCGAGCAGCACATCGAGGAAGACACCTACCTCGACAGCCTCAAGTCCCTGCCGGAAACGCTCTCCAGCGATCCCTTCCTGCCGCCCCTGGCCAGCCAGACCGAGCCCGCCACCTTCCGCCAGCTGTTCGAGCGCCTGCGCAACCTCAACGTGCCGCCGGCCCAGATCGAAAACCTGCTGCGCAACCTGGATCTGCGGCTGGTGTTCACGGCCCACCCCACCGAGATCGTGCGCCACACGGTGCGGCACAAGCAACGGCGGGTGGCCACCCTGATCCAGAAGCTCCAGCAGGAGAGCGACCTCAACCGGGTTGAGCGCCAGAGCCTGCGCTTGCAGCTGGAGGAGGAAATCCGCCTGTGGTGGCGCACCGATGAGCTGCACCAGTTCAAGCCCACGGTGCTGGATGAAGTCGACTACGCCCTCCATTTCTTCCAGGAGGTGCTGTTCGAGGCGATGCCGTTGCTGCGGGTGCGGATCGCGGGCGCTCTGACCGACAGCTACCCCGATGTGGAGCCCCCTCGGGACTCCTTCTGCACCTTCGGCTCCTGGGTGGGATCCGACCGCGACGGCAACCCCTCGGTGACCCCCGACATCACCTGGCGCACCGCCTGTTTTCAGCGCCAGCTGATGCTGGAGCGCTACGTGAAAGCGGTGGGGGAACTGCGCGATCAGCTCAGCATCTCGATGCAGTGGAGCCAGGTGAGCCCGGCGCTGCTGGAGTCGCTGGAGATGGACCGGCTGCGCTTTCCCGACATCTATGAGGAGCGCGCCGCCCGCTACCGGCTCGAGCCCTACCGCCTCAAGCTCAGCTATGTGCTGGAGCGGCTCCACCTCACCCAGGAGCGCAACCAGCTGCTGGCGGACACGGGCTGGGAATCACCCTGCGACGGCCTGCCCTCCGTGCCCGGCATCGGCGGCAACCTGGCCGTGGGGCCGGGCCTACAGGACCTCCACTACGCCTCGGTGGACGACTTCCGCACCGATCTGGAGCTGGTGCTGCAGAGCCTGGAGGGCACCGGCCTGAGCTGCGAATCGCTGCAGCACCTGATCAGCCAGGTGCAGATTTTCGCCTTTTGCCTGGCCAGCCTGGACGTGCGCCAGGAGAGCACGCGCCACAGCGACGCCCYCGACGAGCTCAGCCGCTACCTGCAGCTGCCCACGCCCTACGGCGAGATGGAGGAGGAGCAGCGGGTGGCCTGGCTGCTGGCTGAGCTGCAGACCCGCCGCCCCCTGTTC
>NZ_JADEWP010000081.1:0-10403 GCF_015207535.1 Cyanobium sp. LEGE 06143
TCCAGCAGCGCTGTGGTTTCTAGGCAGGGGCCCTGGAGGCAGCGGGGGGAAGGGGGGAAACGGTCTGAGCGGCATGCGCTTGGCGCCAGGATGGGGAGGTGCGGGCTTCCGCCGTTGTGAGCCGTCCGCCTGAGCCCCAACATGTCTAGATCTGAACGTGCTTGTTGTCACGCATGAGCGGTGAACCTGTGGTACCTCCCGAAACCAACCCCACCCAGGATCTTCAGGCTCCGATGGAGGCCGAGGTGGACTCCACTGTCGCCGAGGTGATCGACCCCTCCGCCGCTGCGGCCCAGGAGGCGTCAGCGCCGGCTGATCCCGCCGGCGCGGCCAGGCTCGTGGTGGAACTGGAGCAGGAGCTGGCCAGCCTCAGGAGCCAGCACGAGAGCCTCAAGGGTCAGCACATGCGGCTCGCGGCGGATTTCGATAACTTCCGCAAACGCCAGAGCCGTGACAGCGAGGATCAGCGGCTTCAGATCACCTGCGCCACCCTCGGTGAGATCCTGCCGGTTCTCGACAACTTCGATCGGGCCCGTCAGCAGCTCAATCCCCAGCATGAGGAGGCCCAGTCACTGCACCGCAGCTACCAGGGCCTCTACCGCCAGCTGGTGGATGTGTTCAAGCAGCTGGGCGTCTCGCCGATGCGGGTGGAGGGTGAGCCCTTTGACCCGATGCTGCACGAAGCCGTGCTGAGAGAGCCCAGTGACCAGCACCCCGAGGACGTTGTGATCGAGGAACTGCAGCGGGGCTATCACCTCAATGGTCGCGTGCTGCGCCATGCCCTCGTGAAGGTGTCCATGGGACCGGGACCCAGCAATGCCGCCTCTCCTGCAGGAGAGGCCCAGGCAGGGCCTGAGCAGGAGTCCAGTGCGCCTCCCCACGAGGGCTGACCATGGCGGACTACTACGACCTGCTGGCTGTGAGCCGCGATGCCGATGCGGACAGCCTCAAGCGGGCCTACAGGCGGCTGGCCCGCCAGTACCACCCCGACATCAACAAGGATCCCGGCGCCGAGGAGCGGTTCAAGGAAATCGGCCGGGCCTATGAGGTGCTGAGTGATCCTCAGAGCCGCGCCCGCTACGACCAGTTCGGCGAGGCCGGCCTCGGTGGCGGCGACGGCATGCCCGACATGGGCGACATGGGCGGCTTTGCCGATCTGTTCGAGACCTTCTTCAGCGGCTTCGGTGGCGCCCAGGCGGGTGGTCCCCGCCGCCGCGGGCCCCGGCAGGGCGACGACCTGCGCCTCGATCTCACGATCAGCTTTGCGGAGGCCATCTTCGGGATCGAGCGGGAGGTGCAGATCCGCCACCTCGAAACCTGCTCCAGCTGCAAGGGCAGCGGGGCCAAGGAGGGTGCCGGCCCCACCACCTGCACCACCTGCTCGGGGGCCGGCCAGGTGCGTCGCGCCACCCGCACCCCCTTCGGCAGCTTCACCCAGGTGGCCCCCTGCCCCACCTGTGAGGGCAGTGGCCAGATGATCGACGACCCCTGCACCGCCTGTGGCGGCCAGGGCCTCCAGCAGGTGCGTAAGAAACTGCGCATCAACATTCCCGCCGGCGTGGATTCCGGCACCCGGCTGCGTGTGGCCCAGGAGGGCAACGCCGGCCAGCGGGGTGGTCCGCCCGGGGATCTCTACGTGTTCCTGAGCGTCCAGCCCCATCCCCAGCTGCGCCGCGACGGCATCAACATCCACTCGGAGGTGGCCCTCAACTACCTGCAGGCGATCCTCGGCGACACCATCGAGGTGGAGACGGTCGATGGACCGGAGCCGCTCACGATTCCACCGGGCACCCAGCCGGGCGCCATTCTCACCATGCAGGCCAAGGGAGTGCCGAAGCTGGGTAACCCGGTGGCCCGCGGCAACCACCTGTTCAGCGTCAAGGTGCAGCTGCCCACCAAGGTCAGCGGTGAGGAGAGGGAGCTGCTGGAGCAGTTGGCGGGTCACCACACCAACCGGGGCCAGAAGCATCCGCACAAGAGCGGTCTGTTCGGTGGCCTGTTCGGCCACCGCGACTGAGCCGTGTCCTCCGCCCCACGCCCCTCTCTCCTGCTCGATCTCCGCGGTACTCCCTGCCCCCTCAACTTCATCAGGGCGCGACTGGCCCTCGAAGGCCTGGAGCCGGGCTCCTGGCTCCAGCTCGACCTGGACCGCGGCGAAGCGCAAGAGCAGGTGAGCTCCGGCCTGCGGCAGCAGGGCCACGCGGTGCAGGAGGCTCCCCATCCCGAGGCGGAGCAGGGGGCGATCCGGCTGCTGGTGTGCCGCCATGGGGCCTGAGCCTGCGGGCGGCGTCAGCGAGGGGCTCAACGGCCTGGTGACGGCCCTGCAGGCCAACTACTGCAGCGTGGCGCTGGAGGGGCCAGGCCCCGGTGGCGCCGGCCAGCTGCTCTGCACCCGCCGCACGCGCCTGGCCAAGAGTGGGCAGAGCATCTGTGTGGGGGACCGGGTGCGGGTTGAGGGCATCGACTGGCCAGCCGGGCGCGCTGCCGTGGCGGCCGTGCATCCCCGCAGCAGCCTGCTGGAGCGTCCCGCCGTGGCCAATGTGAGCCGTATCGTGGTGGTGGTGGCGCTGGCGGAGCCCGTGGCCGATCCGCTGCAGCTCAGCCGTTTTCTGATCACGGCCGAGGCCAGCGGCMCCCCCGTGCTCCCCGTGCTCTCCMAGGCCGACCTGCTGCCCGCCACGGCGGTGGCCGACTGGTGCCGGCGCCTGCAGGGGTGGGGCTACGCGCCGCTGGCCGTGGCAGCCACCACGGGGCAGGGTCTCGAGGCCCTGCGGCAGCAGCTCCAGCAGCCTGGCATCACCGTGATCTGTGGGCCCTCCGGGGTGGGTAAGAGCAGCCTGCTCAACGCCCTGCTGCCGGCCCTCGACCTGCGGGTGGCGGCGGTTTCGGGCCGGCTCCAGCGAGGCCGCCACACCACCCGCCACGTGGAGTTGTTCGGTCTGGCCCCCGGTGCCCTGGTGGCCGACACTCCGGGCTTCAATCGCCCAAGGCTGCCGCGGAATCCTGCCGCCCTCGGGGCCCTCTTCCCGGAAGTGCGTGCCGCGCTGGCCCGTCAGGGCCCATGCCGCTTCAGCGACTGCCTGCACCAGGGCGAGCCTGACTGCTCCGTAGGCATGGCCTGGGAGCGCTGGCCCCTCTACCGCCAGTGCCTCGACGATCTGCAGCAGGACCTGGAGCGCGCCCCGGCCCCCAGCTCGGATCCAGCCGGTCTGCGCCGCCGCGGCGGCCGGCTGGAACCCCTGCTCGCAGCCCGGTACCGGCGCAGCTCCCGCCGCAGTCAGCGTCAGCAGGAAGAACGGGAGGACCGGGGCCCTGGCCAGAGCTGAGCGCCCTAGCCCCCCAGGCCCGGCAGGTTGAGATTGAGGCCGCCGGTGAGTTCCTCCATGCGGCCCTTCATGGTGCCGGTGGAGTTGGCGTAAGCGGCTTGCAGGGCTTCCAGCACGGCGGTTTCGCAGGCCTCGACGCCGTCGGCCAGCAGCTCCGGAGCCAGACGCACCTTCAGGGGCTGCTGGTTGCCGGAGAGCCACACGCTGGCGCGGCCATCGGCGCTGCAGCCTTCCAGCTCCATGGCGTCGAGCTCTTCCTGGAGCTTCTGGGCGTTCTGCTGGAGTTCCTGGGCCTTTTTGAAGGCCTCAGTGAGCTGACCGAAATTGGGAAGTCCGAAGCCGGCCATGCCGTATCAAAAGCAGTGACCAGGCTAAGGGTGGCACCCCGCGGCCTACCGCTGGAAACCCAACCGCTTCACCTCGGGATGGAGGGCGATGCCATGCCGCTCCAGCACCCGGCGCTGCACGTCCGCGATCAGGGCGTCGATGTCGGCGGCCCGGGCCTCGCCGGCATTGACGATGAAATTGGCGTGGATTCTGGACACTTCCGCATCGCCGATACGCAGCCCCTTGAGGCCCAGCTCCTCGATCAGCCGACCGGCCTTGTGGGGCTCGGGGTTGCGGAACACACTGCCGCAGCTCGGCTGCTGATACGGCTGGGTGCTGGTGCGGCTGTGCAGGTTGGCGCTGGTGCGCTCGCGCACCACCTCCGGGTCATGGCCAGGCTGCAGTTGAAAGCGGGCCGACAGCACGATCCAGGGCTCCTGTTGGAGCCGGCTGTGCCGGTAGGCCAGGTCCAGATCTCTGGCTTCCAGCTCCACCACCTGGTCGGGGCGGGCCGGGTCGAGCAGCCGCACGGAGTGCAGCCACTCGGCCGTGCAGCCCCCCTGGGCGCCGGCATTCATCACGGCGGCGCCTCCCACGGTGCCGGGGATGCCCACGGCCCACTCGAGGCCGCTCAGGCCGGCCCTGGCCGCCTTGCGCGCCAGGGTGGGGATCGGTTCGCCGGCGGCGGCCTCCACCCAGCCGCTGCCGCCATCCAGACTGGCGCCCTGCAGCCGCCGGTTGCAGAGCGTCAGGCCGGCCAGGCCCGCATCGGCGATCAGCAGGTTCGACCCCGCGCCGATGCAACGCAGCTCCAGCCCCTCCCGCCAGGACCAGGCCGCCAGGGCTGCCAGCTCCGCATCAGAGCCGGGCTCCGCAAACCATTCCGCCGGACCCCCCACTCTCCAGGTGGTGAAGGCTCGCAGGTCCGTGCCCTGACGAAGACCGGGCAACTGGCTCAGGCTGGGGGTCATCCGCCTAGGCCGCCAGCTCCAGGGCCGGGCGCTGGAGACGGTTGAGCCGGTCCCAGAGTCCGTTCACATCGCCGGCGCCCATGGCCAGCACCAGATCCCCAGCCTGGCTGCAGGCCTCCACCTGCTGGGCCAGGCCATCGAGGCTGTCGGCCACCAGCACCGGTAGCTGGGGGGCGAGCTGCTGCAACGCCGCAGCCAGCGCCCCACTGCTCACACCGGGGATCGGGGCCTCTCCCGCAGCGTAGAGCGGTGCGATCACCGCGGTATCGGCATCGCGCAGGGCTGCGGCGAAGCCATCCAGGAACTGGGCCGTGCGCGAATAGCGGTGCGGCTGGAACACGGCGATCACCCGCCGGGGGGGCTCGGGCAGGGGGCTGCTGCCGCTGTCCACCATCAGCCGCGCCATCGCCAGGGTGGCGGCCACTTCGCTGGGGTGGTGGGCGTAGTCATCCACCACCAGGCGGCCGTTCCAGATGCCGCGGAAGTCGAAACGGCGGCCCGGGGGCTTGAGCTCGGCCACCGCCTGCTGCAGCTCGGCGAAGCCGACCCCCTCCAGGCGGCAGGCGGCCAGGGCGGCCACGGCGTTGCTGAGGTTGTGGCGGCCTGGCAGGGGCAGCTGCAGGGTGCCCACCCGCTGGCCCCGCTCATAGAACTCGGCCGTGGTGCCGTCGCCACGCTCGTCGATGGCCAGGGCGGCGAACTCCACCCCCTCGGCACTCGTGGTGGACCACCAGTGGTCGGCCTCGAAATGCTCCCGCAGGATGGCGCAGTCGCGATTGGCCAGCAGCCGGCGGGAGCCCTCGGCGAACCGGCGCAGGGTGCTGATCAGGGCGTCGAGATCGGGGTAGTGGTCGGTGTGGTCGAGTTCGAGGTTGGTCAGCACCCCCAGGGATGGGGTGAACTTCACCAGGGAACCATCTGATTCATCGGCCTCCGCCACCAGCAGTCGGCCCAGGCCGTGGCGGCCGTTGCTGCCGAAGGCGGGCACGATGCCGCCGATCACGGCGGTGGGGTCGTGGCCCGTGGCGGCCAGCAGGGTGGCGATCAGGCTGCTGGTGGTGGTCTTGCCGTGGCTGCCGGCCACCGCGATCGTCTCCTGGTCGCGGATCAGGGCGGCGAGCACATCGGAGCGATGGCAGATCGCCAGCCCGGCCCGGCGGGCCTCCATGAGTTCGGGATTGGTCTCCGGAACCGCCGAGCTGATCACCACCTGGGGGGGCGCGGCGGCGGCGGCACAGATGGCCGCCACCGTGGCCCCGGTCTGTTCCTGGAACACCCGCACCCCGTGGCTCCGGAGGCAGGTGAGCACGGCGTTGTCGCGGGGGTCGGAGCCGCTCACCGCGTACCCCCGCTCGGCCAGAATGCCTGCCAGGGCTGACATGCCGATGCCTCCCACCCCGATGAAGTGCAGAGGTTGGTCGCGCTCAAGCTGGGGGATCAAGGTGGGTTCCGGACAGGGACGCTGCTGCAGCAGAAGTTAGTCCGGCCGGGGTCTCTCGCGCCATTACGAGATGCTGCATCTGGGCTCATCGTGCCGCCTGGGCCCCTGCAAGCGGGAAGGGGGGCGGAGGGGATTTCTGTATGATCGGCAGCCAAATCCCCCTTGCCAAGCGGTTTCTTCCGCTTTTTGCCATGACACTGAAAGTTGCGATCAATGGATTCGGCCGGATTGGTCGCAACTTCATGCGTTGCTGGCTCAGCCGTGGTGCTGACACCGGCATCGAAGTGGTGGGTCTCAACGACACTTCAGATCCGAGGACCAATTCCCACCTGCTCCAGTACGACTCGATGCTGGGTCACATCCGCGATGCGGAGGTGAGCTACACCGACGACGCCATCATCGTCAACGGCAAGACGATCAAGTGCTTCTCCGATCGCAACCCCCTCAACCTTCCGTGGAAAGAGTGGGGTGTGGATCTGGTGATTGAATCCACCGGGGTGTTCATCGACAAGGACGGTGCCGGCAAGCACCTGCAGGCAGGGGCCAGCAAGGTGTTGATCACAGCTCCTGGCAAGGGCGACGGCGTGGGCACCTTCGTGATGGGGGTCAACGACTCCGAGTACCGCCACGAAGACTGGGACATCGTGTCCAACGCCAGCTGCACCACCAACTGCCTGGCGCCGATCGTCAAAACCCTCGACCAGGCCTTTGGCATCGTCAAGGGCACGATGACCACCACCCACAGCTACACGGGTGACCAGCGCATTCTCGACGCCTCCCACCGCGACCTGCGCCGTGCCCGGGCCGCCGCCATCAACATCGTGCCCACCAGCACCGGGGCCGCCAAGGCCGTGGCTCTGGTGTACCCGCCGATGAAGGGCAAGCTCAATGGCATCGCCCTGCGGGTCCCGACCCCCAACGTGTCGGTGGTGGACCTGGTGCTGGAAGTGAGCCGCGGCACCAGCCGCGAGGAAGTGAACGCCACCCTCAAGGCCGCCTCCGAGAACGGCATGAAGGGGATCATCAAGTATTCGGATCTGCCGCTGGTGTCCAGCGACCATGCCGGCACGAATGAGTCCACGATCGTGGACTCCGACCTCACCCTGGTGATGGGCGACAACATGGTGAAGGTGATCTGCTGGTACGACAACGAGTGGGGCTACAGCCAGCGGGTCGTCGACCTGGCCGAACTGGTGGCACGCAACTGGACGTGAGCCCAGGCGAGCGCGGTCGCTACCTGGTTCTGGCCCTCCCTTAGAACGAGGTCTGGAAGTGGCAGTACGCGCCTTCGGCCCCCTTCACGGCGCTGCCGTCTTGCCAGATCACCCTGGCCTCGTTTCCCCTGCTGCTGCGCATCACCCCCAGGGGCTCGGACCCTGGTAGAGCCGCCAGCAGGGCTGCCGCCCAGGGCGGTGCAAGGGCCAGCACCAGTTCAAAGTCCTCGCCGCCACTGAGGCACCATGCCACCCCCTGATCCAGTGCTGCCATGGCCGGATCGAGGGGCAGGGCGCTGCGCTGCAGCACGGCCTGGCAGCCACCCGCTGTGGCCAGGGCCTCCACGGCCATGGCCAGGCCGTCACTGCTGTCGGTGCCGCCCACCCGCCAGGGGCAGGCCGCCGGCCTGGAGGCCCGCAGGGCTTTCACGGCATCGAAACGGGCCCGGGGTCTGCGGTGGGCGGCCCGGGCCCGGTCCACGAGATCGGGGTCAAGACCATCCCGCACCCCCGGCGCCAGAGTGTCCTGCAGCAGGGCCAGCCCGAGGCGACTCAGCCCATGGGGGCCGCTGGCGATCAGCACATCGCCGGGCTGGCCATCGCCGCGTCGAATCGCGTCGCCGCCAGCTTCTGCCCCGACAGCTGTGGCCAGCTCACCCACCGCACTCAGCGCCAGAATCCGCTGCTCGCCGCCGCTGCAATCGCCGCCCAGGATGGCTCCAGCTCCGTGGGCGTTCAGACAGGCCTGCAGCCCCTCGTACATCCCCTGCACCCACGACCAGCGCGTCTGGGCCGGGGCCACCAGCCCCACGGTGATCCCGAGGGCATCAGTGCAGCCCATGGCGGCCAGATCGGAGAGGTTGGCGGCGGCGGCGCGCCAGCCTGCGTCGAAGGGCTCGGTGGTGGCGTCACTGAAGTGTCTGCCCTCCACCAGCACGTCGGTGTTGAGCACCAGCGGGCCGCGGGCCGCCAGGATGGCCCCATCGTCCTGGAACTGGCCCGGCGGCGCGTACGCCCCCAGGCGGCGGATCAGCTCCTCCTCTCCCAGCTCGGCCAGGGCGGGATCGTGGCCGCGGCCCATGGCGTGCGCTCCTCAGGCGTGGGGCTGCAGGTTCTCGGCCCCGTCCACCACCTGCACCCGCTCGATGACGTCGTCGACCCCCAGTTCCTCCAGCACGTCGAAGCCCTCCACCACGTAGCCAAAGGCGGCATAGCGGCCATCCACCAGGTTCAGGCCGGCCGGGGTGAGCTCCGCTTCGTAGAGAAAGAAGAAGAACTGGGAGGAGCCATCGTCGAGGCTCTGGTCGGAATGGGCCCAGCCCAGGGTGCCCAGGGTGGCGAAGGGCAGCACCGCCTCGGCCTTGTAGCGGCCCAGATCCTCAAAGGTCTGGCCGTAGAAGGGCACGGGCTCGCCGGGGATCTTGATCTCCAGGGGGACTCGCCGCAGCTCTTTGGTGGTGGGATCGACGTAACCGTCCAGCGGTCCTTTGGGATCGCCGGTCTGGAGCACGTAGAAGTCCTCGGCGCGGGTGAAGGGCAGGCCGTCGTAGAAGCCCTTCTGGGCCAGATCCACGAAGGCCCCGGCCGTGAGGGGCGCGTTGTAGCCGTCGACCACGGCCACCAGGGGCCCGCGGCTGGTGCTGATCTGCACGGTGGCCCGCCCCAGCAGGCGCGGCAGGGCGTCGAACTCAGCGGGAATGGCGAACGGGAAGGGACCCACCAGCAGGGCCTCGGCCGTGCCGATCGTGGCGAGGGCCTGGCGGCGGGCGTCCAGGAAGCCGTCCCGGTCCTGGACCTCGGCCGCGCTGGCCAGCGCCTGAAGTTCGCCCTCCAGTTCAGCCATCAGCGCTGAGGCCTGCTCCGCCTGGCCAGCCCCGAAGCCCTCCTCAATCTCCTTGCGGCGACTGCTCAGCTGCGACTGGCTGCGGCGCGTGGTGGCCTTGAGGGCCGACCAGCGCTTGGCCCGCAGGTCGGTGCTGGTGTCCTCGAGCCGGTGCTGCAGGTTCTGCAGGGCGGGAGCCTCCACCGGCAGGGCATTGCGCAGAATCGCCGCCGGATCCTTCACCGCGTTCCCCTCGGGCAGGGCCGCGGCTGCGGGCAGGGCCTGCAGGGGGAGGGCGAGCAACAGGGCCAGGGCCCATGCCATGGCGCGAGCCACGGCCCGGTGGATCCACGGTGCGGCCATCACAGCGTCTTCCTTCTGGTCGGACTTTGGCACAGCCTTCCCTGGCCCAGCCCCGCCTGCAGAGAAGGTTTGGGGGCGGGGCCGGTAGCCAGCCGTACAATCCGCCAGATCCGATCCGCCGGAATGATCTCCAGCAACGACTTTCGTACCGGGACATCGATCGAGCTGGATGGCCAGGTCTGGCGGGTCGTTGAGTTCCTGCATGTGAAGCCGGGCAAGGGCTCGGCTTTCGTGCGCACCAAGCTCAAGGCCGTGCAGAGCGGCAACGTGGTGGAGAAGACCTTCCGCGCCGGTGAGATGGTGCCCCAGGCGGTGCTGGAGAAGAGCACTCTCCAGCACACCTACATGGAGGGGGACGACTTCGTGTTCATGGACATGGCCAGCTACGAGGAGACACGCCTCACGGCCAAGCAGATCGGCGACAGCCGCAAGTACCTCAAGGAGGGCATGGAGGTGAACGTGGTGTCGTGGAACGGCAAGCCCCTGGAGGTGGAGCTGCCCAACTCGGTGGTGCTGGAGATCACCCAGACCGATCCCGGCGTCAAGGGCGACACGGCCACCGGCGGCACCAAGCCCGCCATCGTCGAAACCGGCGCCCAGGTGATGGTTCCGCTGTTCCTCTCGATCGGCGAGAAGATCAAGATCGACACCCGCAGCGACAGCTATCTCGGGCGGGAGAACTGATCCCCATGCAGCTCGATCACGACCAGCTCCAGCAGCTCCTGGCCCTGCTGGGTGACAGTGACATCCAGGAGTTCAAGCTGGAGGGCGATGACTTCCGGCTGGAGGTGCGCCGCAACCTGCCCAGCCTCGCCCCGGTGCCGCTGCCGGCCCCAGTGCAGCCGCCGGCCCCGGTCGCTGCCCCGGTGGCCGCCGCCCAGCCAGGCCCGCCGGGCCCCTCCACGCCCCCACCCGCCGCGGCGGCCACCGGGGCAGCGA
>NZ_JADEWP010000085.1:0-9992 GCF_015207535.1 Cyanobium sp. LEGE 06143
CATCCACCCCCTTCGTGCCCTCGGTGCCACCGTTGCCGGAGGCCATCACGCCCGGCACCGAGGCCCCCGAGCCTCAGCTGCCCTGACCCAGGCGGCTCTCGAGGCGGGCAGCCAGATCCGCGATGGCCTCGCTGCCGTCGCCTGTCTCTGCTGCCAGGGTCAGCAACCGCTCTTCGGCATCGAGGGGTTCCGCCTGGCGCCACTGGGAGCGCAGCACATCCAGGTCGGCATCGGAGGGGTCGCGGCCCAGACGTTGCCGCTGGCGCAGCCGCTGCTCCGCCAGCTCCGCCGCAACCGGGAAGCTCAGGATCACCAGCGGCACCCCGGCGGCCCCGGCCACGGCGGCCATGGCCTGGCGGTGGCTGCGGCGCAGGAAGGTGGCATCCACGATCACCCGGAAGCCGGCGGCCAGCAGCAGCGCGGCCAGCTGGGGCAGCCGCTGCTCGAACAGCTCTGCGCTCACCTCGGCGCTGTAGAGCTCGCCGCTGCGGCTGGCGGAGCCATCGGGCTGGGGATGGCCCTGCCTCTGAACCCCCCACTGGCCGAACAGGCGCTTGCGTTCCACGTCTGAGCGCAGCCGGATGGCGCCGAGCCGCCCGAGCAGCAGGCCGCTGCTGTGGGACTTCCCCGATCCCGACACCCCATGGCAGAGCAGCAGAGCTGCCGCTGGCGGCTGACAGAGGCGCTCGGCCAGCTGCAGATAGCGCTCCACCGGCTCGCTCTGCCCAGCCAGGGCCGCCACCTTGGCCCGCACCAGGGCCCGGTAGCTCGCATACCAGGACCAGAGCTGCAGCCCCCCGTAGTCGCCGCTCTGATCCAGCCAGCCGTTCAGCAGCCGGTAGGCCAGGGCCTGCTCGCCGTGCTCCTGCAGGTCCATCACCAGGAAGGCCAGGTCGCTGATCGGATCGATCCAGCGCAGGGCAGGGCTGAACTCGAGGCAGTCGAACACCTCGATGCGCCCCTGCCGCAGCAGCATGTTGCCGAGGTGCAGATCGCCGTGGCCTTCACGGATCCGGCCGGTGGCCAGGCGTTGCGCAAAGGGCTGCTGCAGCGTGCCGAAGCTGCTGTCGATCCAGCTGCGCAGCCGCAGCAGCCTGGCTGCCAGAGCCGGATCGCCATGCTCCAGCAGGCTGGTGATGTTGGCCTGCACCGGCTCCAGCACCGCCTCTGGGGTGCCATAGGGCCCGCCCGGATCGGCCTGGGCCGCCTCGGCGTGGAAGCGGGCCAGGCGCTCGGCCAGGGAATCGATCTGCTCGGGCCCCACGGCGCCCCGGCCCAGGGCCGCCGGCAGCAGGGCCTCCTGGGGGAATTCGGCCATGCGCACGGCGTACTCCAGGCTGGCGGGCCCCGCCGATTCAGCAGGATGCGACTGGGGGCCTGGGCTGGGCTCGGCCTCCAGACCAGCGGCCAGGCGCGGCCGCTCCGGACTCCCCCCGATGGCCACCACGCCCTGGTAGATCCCGGGGCTGAGGCGCCGGTTGAGGCGCACTTCCTCGTGGCAGAGCTGCCGGCGGAGCTCCAGGGTGCTGAAGTTGACGAAGCCGAAATCCACCGGCTTCTTCACCTTGTAGGCGATGTCTCCGGTGAGCAGCACCCAGGAGATGTGGGTCTGCAGCAGGCGGATCGGGCCCACCCGGTGGGGGTAGGCCTCAGGGCGCAACAGCCCCTGGATCAGGGGCGGCAGGGAGCCGTGCTGGTCGATCAGTCGAAGCCCAGCAGGTCGAAGATCTCGCGGTCCTTGAGGGATTCGGCCTCCAGCGGCTCCACGTTCTCGAGCATGGCCTGGGCCAGGCGCAGGTATTCCTTCTGCACTTCCTCCACCTCAGGCGTGGGCTCCATCTCGAAGATCGTGCACTTCTTCAGGCGCGACTTGCGGATCGCATCCACGGTCTTGAAGTGGGCCATGGTGCGCAGACCGGTGCGCTCGTTGAACTTGTCGATCTCGTCGGTCTGCTCGGAGCGGTTGGCGATCACGCCGCCGAGCCGCACCTTGTAGTTCTTGGCCTTGGCATTGATGGCCTGCATGATCCGATTCATGGCGAAGATCGAATCGAAATCATTGGCCGTCACGATCAGGCAGTAATCGGCGTGCTGCAGGGGCGCGGCAAAACCGCCACACACCACGTCGCCCAGCACATCGAAGATCACCACATCGGTGTCCTCGAGGAGATGGTGCTCCTTGAGCAGCTTCACCGTCTGCCCGGTCACGTAGCCGCCACAGCCGGTGCCGGCCGGAGGACCTCCCGATTCGACGCACTGCACGCCGTTGAAGCCCTCGAACACGAAGTCTTCGGGGCGCAGCTCCTCGCTGTGGAAATCCACGGTTTCGAGGATGTCGATCACCGTGGGCACCATTTTCTTGGTGAGGGTGAAGGTGCTGTCGTGCTTGGGATCACAGCCGATCTGCAGCACCCGCTTGCCCAGCTTCGAGAAGGCGGCCGAGAGGTTCGAGGAGGTGGTGCTCTTGCCGATCCCCCCCTTGCCGTAGACGGCGATCACCAGGGCGCCTGTGGCGATGTCGTCCTTGGGGTCCAGATGGACCTGGAGGCTGCCTTCCCCATCGGGACGGCGCAGGGTGGTGGTCATGGGGGTGGACTCAGGAAAAGGAGAAAAAGGAACGCTCGACTCAGAACCCAGGACGCTGGACTCAGGCGGAGAAGTGGGCCTTGGCGGCGTAGAGGGCCTCGCCGTCGATCAGGGCCAGCCCCTGCTCGCGGGCATAGGCCTCGGTGTTGCGCCGCACCTTGCCGCGCACGAAGAAGGGAATCTTGGCCAGTTCGGCCTCGCCGGTCGGGTCCCAGCTGGGGTCGCTGGTGCCGACCGGAGTTCGTTCTTCGCTGCCGGGGCCTGGGGAGCCGGAGGCCAGAGCCACGGCGGAGGCTGGAGCCGTGGCTGGTTCAGCCGGGGCCTGGCCGCCCAGGTGGCTGCGGTGGCCCTCCACGAATTCGAAGTCGTGGCGGAACATGCCGATCAGGTGCTCCTCCAGGCCCATCATCAGCGGATGCACCCAGCTGTCGAACAGCTCGTTGGCGCCCTCCCAGCCCATCTGGGGGGCATGGCGGGCCGGCACATCCTGCACATGCAGGGGGGAGCTGATCACGGCGCAGGGAATGCCGAGGCGCTTGGCGCTGTGGCGCTCCATCTGGGTGCCGAGCACCAGCTCCGGCATGGCCTCGGCCATGGCCCGCTCCACCTCCAGGTAGTCGTCGCTGATCAGGGCTTCGAGGCCCAGCTCCCGGGCCGCGGCCCGCACATCCCTGGCCAGCTCGCGGCTGTAGCTGCCCAGGCCCACCACCTCAAAGCCCAGCTCCCGGCTGGCCACCCGGGCGGCGGCGATCGCATGGGTGGCATCGCCGAAGATGAACACCCGCTTGCCGGTGAGGTAGGTGGAGTCGACCGAGCGGGAGTACCAGGGCAGCTGGGAGGAGCTCTCTGGTGCCATCGGCTGCTCTTCCATGCCGAGCACCTGGCGCAGCTCGCCCAGGAAGTCGCGGGTGGCGCCGATGCCGATCGGCACCGTGCGCACCACCGGCTGGCCGAAGCGCCGCTCCAGCCAGCTGCACACCGATCCGGCCACCTCCGGATAAAGGCAGACATTGGCATCGGCCGCCGGGATGCGCGCCAGGTCGGCCGGGCGGGCGCCCAGCGGCGCGACCACGCCCACATCGATGCCCTCGGCGCCCAGCAGGCGGGTGAGCTCGCGCACATCGTCGCGGCAGCGGAAGCCCAGCAGGCTGGGGCCGAGCAGGTTGACCCGGGGCCGGCGGCCCTCGGCCCGCCAGCGCTGGGGCGACGGCGGCGGCGTGCCCGGGGCCGGCATCTGGGCCTTGAGCAGGTGCCGCACCAGTTGGTAGAAGGTCTCGGCCGCTCCCCAGTTCTCCTTCTTGGAGTAGGCGGGCAGCTCCAGGCTCACCACGGGAGCGCCGCCCAGGTCCATGCCGGCCGCCAGGGAGCCCGGTTGGTCCTGGATCAGCTCGGCGGTGCAGCTCTCGCCCACCAGCAGGGCCTCAGGCTGGAAGCGGTCCACCGCTTCCTGGATCGAGCGCTTGACCAGCTCGGCGGTGTCACCGCCGAGGTCGCGGGCCTGGAAGGTGGTGTAGGTGACGGGTGGGCGCCGCTGCCGCCGCTCGATCATCGTGAACAGCAGGTCGGCATAGGTGTCGCCCTGGGGCGCGTGCAGCACCAGGTGCACTCCCTCCATCGAGGCGGTGATGCGCAGGGCCCCCACGTGGGGAGGGCCTTCGTAGGTCCAGAGGGTGAGTTCCATCAGGAGAAACGCAGCAGGTTGCGGCGACGCAGGGGTCGCGAGAACAGCTCGGCCAGATCGCCGGCCTGGTCGCAGCCGTGGATGGGGCTGAACACCAGCTCGATCGACCACTTGGTGGCGATGCCCTCCGCCTCCAGGGGATTGGCCAGCCCCAGGCCGCACACCACCAGATCCGGCCGGGCGGCCCGCACCCGATCGAGCTGGTTCTCCACGTGCTGGCCCTCGGTGAGGGGGGTGCCGGCGGGCAGCAGGGCCAGCTCGGATTCGAGCAGGGCGCGATCCAGATAGGGCGTGCCCACCTCCACCAGCTCCATGCCGCACTCGCGCTGCAGGAAGCGGGCCAGGGAGAGCTCCAGCTGGGAGTCGGGCAGCAGGAACAGCCGCTTGCCCTCCAGGATCTCGCGGTGCGGCGCCACGGCCCGCCGGCCCCGCTCCACCAGGGGATCGAGCACGGCGGCCACCCGGGCATCGTCCAGGCCGAAGGCGGCGGCGGCGGCGGCCATCCAGGCGGCGCTGCCCTCGACGCCGAGGGGATAGGGAGCTGAGATCAGCTGGGCGCCGAGGGCGGTGAGGGCCCGGGCGGTGGCGGAGAGGAAGGGTTGGGCCAGCAGCACCCGGGTGCCGGGACCGATGGCGGGCAGGTCGCGGGAGTGGCGCGGCGGCAGGCTGCGCACCCGCTCGATGCCCATGCGGCCGAACAGGCTGATCAGCCGGTCTTCCACCGCGTCGGCCAGGGTGCCCACGATCAACAGCTCCTGCGCTGCTGCCGGGGCCGCCCCCTCAGCGGCAGGGGCGGCCGGAGCTCTGGGCATCAGCGGCACCATCGCCAGCAGGGCCTGGTCCTCGCCCTGGGTGAAGGTGGTTTCGATGCCGCTGCCGGTGTAGTTCAGCACCCGCACCTGGCCGGCGAGACGGGTGTTGAGGCGCTCGGCGGCCTTGGCCAGGTCGAGCTTGATCACCTCACTGGGGCAGGAGCCCACCAGGAACAGGGTGCGGATCTCGGGGCGGCGCTGCAGCAGGTCGGCCACGAGCCGGTCCAGCTCCTCGTTGGCATCGGCGAGGCCGGCCAGGTCGCGCTCCCCCAGGATCGCCGTGCCGAAGCGCGGTTCGGCGAAGATCATCACGCCGGCGGCGCTCTGGATCAGGTGGGCGCAGGTGCGCGACCCCACCACCAGAAAGAAGGCATCGGGCATGCGGCGGTGCAGCCACACGATCGAGGTGAGGCCGCAGAACACCTCGCGCTGGCCGCTTTCCCTGCGAACCTCCAGCGCCGGCGCCGTGGCCGCCGCCACTGTTGTCGATCCACCCATGCGGTGATCCGCTGCTGCGTTGCCACCCACTGCTAGGGGGGATCGGCCCCCGTGGCAGTGCCCGGTCCCTGGATTGGGCTGGGATCAGTGGGATTTGTGATGTGGGCGCTGCCGTGTCAGGAGATGAGGTCAGGGGGCAGCCGCAGGTCCACCGTGCAGGGCCGCTCAGCCCCGGTCTGCCAGGGCGCCGCCAGGGGCCACGCCAGGGGCGTCGGCTCCACTGGAGCGAAGCTGAGGGCCTCGGGCTCCAGCTCCCACTGGGCCAGGGGCCAGGGGCCGAGGCCTTCGCCAGCACGGCTGCCGCTGAGTGGCACCAGTTGCAGCACCAGGGGCATCGCGGGCTCGATGCCGGCGTGGAAGCAGGGGTAGAGGGCGCTGGCGCGGTAGCGCACCGCCAGGGGGCCGGGCTGTTGCAGGGGCAGGGGGCGGCCGTTCAGCACCAGGGCATAGCGCTCGGCCAGGGCGCCGGCGCCCAGCAACTCGAAGCGGCGCAGGGAGCCGTCCACGAAGCGGCTGGTGAAGCCCCCTTCCCGCGGGGTGTCGCAGATCAGGGGCCAGGGCTCCAGGGCCGGCCGCAGGGTCAGTTCGGGGGCGCCCGGCGCGGCGGCGTCGCGCCAGCGCAGCAGCGGCGGGAAGCGCCACTCCCAGATGGTGCGGTAGGGCGCGGCATCGAGGGGCAGGCCGGCGGCCTCCAGATCGGCCAGCACGGCTTCAAGGTCGGCCCAGAGCTGGCTGGGCAGCAGCATCCGATCGTGCAGGGCTCCGCCCCAGGGGTGCAGCCGCCGCGGTCGCCGGGCCGGATCCAGCTGCAGGGCGGCCAGATGGGACCAGAGCAGGGCGATGGCGGCCATCCAGTCGGCCTGGGGCAGGCTCTCCAGGGCCCGGAATTCGATCAGCCCGAGGCAGCCGGCCGGTGCGCCCGGATTCCAGAACTTGTCGAGGCTGATCTCGCTGCGGTGGTTGTTGCCGGAGCGGTCGGCATGCAGATGGCGCAGGGTTTCACCGATCAGCTGGCGCTGCTCGCCGCGGGCCCGCTCCAGCACGGTGTAGGCGAGCTCCAGGTCGAACAGCTCGCCGAGGGCCTCATCGGGCCGGGGCGCCTGGGAGGACGGACCCACGCTCGCGCCACTGAACAGATAGGCGAGGCTGGGGTGGTGCTGGAAATAGCGCAGGATTCCCACCAGCCAGTCGGGGCGCGGGAAGAAGGGGTGCTGCTCCAGGTCGCGGCTGCCCCAGAGCAGGTGGTTGCCGCCGCCGGTGCCCTGCTGGCCGCCCGCCTCGCTCTGCTTCCAGCTGCGCAGGCCCACCGCAGCGCCGGCCGCCTCGATCAGCCGCAGCCAGTCGCGGTAGGCGCTCCAGCTGTCGCACACCGGCAGGTTCACCTCCAGCACGCCCGGATCGGCGGTGAGGCCCAGCACCTCCCAGCCCTCGCTGGCATCCACCGGCAGCAGGCCGCTGAGATCGGGCTCAGCCAGGGCTGCGGCCGTGAGCGGACAGCAGGCCTCGGCGCTGATGGCCTGCAGCAGTTGCTCCGTGGGCTGCCGCTCCAGGGGCGGCAGGAACAGGCCCCAGCCGGCGGCTCCAAAGCCGCCGGGGCCGATCTCCAGGGTGAGCAGCTGGCAGGGCAGGTCGTCGGGGAAGTGCTCCAGCGGCAACCGCAGCCCGGCCGGCCCCGGGGCGGCGGTGAGGCGACGCTGCTCCAGGGGCAGCTCCCAGCAGCCGCTGCTCCAGCCCTCCTCCTCATCCCAGGTGAGTGGCACCGCCCAGACGGCCCGCTCAGGATCGCGCTCATCCAGCAGGCGCAGGGGCGCCAGGGCAACGCCGAGGCGCTCGCCCAGCCGCTTCAGCCAGGGCACCCCGGCCGGGGCCGTGAGCGCTCCGCCCGTGGCGGCTGGCGTGGGCCACGGGGCGATGGGAGCGCCGTGGCGGCCGGTGATCAGCCGCAGGGCCCAGCGGGGGTTCACCTCGCCTTCGTAGCGCTTGCCGCTGCAGTAGAGCAGCGTGCTGCCCGGCCAGGTGCGCAGCTGGATCGCCGCCGCCAGGGCGCGGGCCACGGGCAGCTTGGTGGGGCCATCCGCCGCCACCGACCACTCCAGGCCCTCGGGCCCCAGGGGCACCAGGGTGGGCTCACCGCCGAGGGTGAGCGTGATTCCGGCAGCCTCCAGCCGCCCCTCAGCCCGCCGGGCGGCTTCCTCCATCCAGGACATCGTGGCGATCGGCGGTGCAGTGGGTGGGGACAGGGCACGACTGCGGGCCGCACCACCGCTCCATCCTGCGCTGTGGCCTGACCGGGACCTGCTGCGACCGTGACCTGCAGCGTCAGCGCAGCATTGGTTTAATGGCGCAGCGATCCGGCCGTCGGATCCGGATCTCCATGGCCAGCCTCCGCTGGCGCCTCTGGCGCCGACGCCGTCCCCCATCCACCCGGATTCGCCGACCCTGGCGGGCCCCGCTTGCCCTGGTGGTGCTGGTCAATCTGGCTGCCCTGGGCTATCGCCTCACGGAGGGCTGGGGCTGGGCGGACTGCTACTGGATGGTGGCGATCACGATCAGCACGATCGGCTTCGGCGAGGTGCAGCCCCTCTCGCCGGCTGGACGTCTGGTGACGGTGCTGCTGATCCTGGGCGGCCTGGTGGTGGTGCAGATCAGCATCCAGGGAGTGCTTGGCCTCTCTGAATCGGGCTATTTCAGGCGCCTGCGCGAGCGCCGTTTCCGCCGCTGGATCAAGACCATGCAAGACCATGTGATTCTCTGCGGCTACGGCCGCATCGGCCGTGAGATCGCCGAGCAGCTCTGCCGGGAGCGGGTGCCGCTGCTGGTGGTGGAGCTGGACCAGGAGCGCAGCACGGCCGCCCAGGACCGCGGTCTGCCGGTGCTGGTGGCCGATGCCACCCTCGATGAAACCCTGATGGAGGCGGGCATCCACCAGTGCCGCTCCCTGGTGGCGGCCCTGCCCAGCAACGCCGCCAATCTCTACGTGGTGCTGAGCGCCCGCGGGCTGGCCCCCTCCTGCCGCCTGATCGCCCGCTCAGACAGCGATGAGGCGGAGCGCAAATTACGCCTGGCCGGGGCCGACCAGGTGGTGAGCCCCTACGTGAGTGGCGGCCGCACCATGGCCGCCACCGCCCTGCGGCCCCTGGCCGTCACCTTCATGGATCTGCTGGCCGGCAGCGATTGCGAGGTGGAGGAGTTCCGGCTCAGCGCCAACCCCGGCGATCTGGGTCGGCTGCTGGAAATGAGTCTGGGGGAGCTGCAGCTGGGGCGGCGCACCGGCGCCCTGGTGCTGGCCGTGCAGCCGGCGCCCCCGGCCCAGGACATGGTGCGCCAGTACCGGGGCACCACCTACAAGCTCGAAGAGCAGACCCTGATCGCCAATCCCGGCAGCGACCACCGGCTGGCCCCTGGGCAGATGCTGGTGGTGATGGGCAGCAAGGATCAGCTGCAGGACCTCACCAGCCTGCTGGGCCCGGCCCTGATCAGCATCGAGCACATGGCGAGCTGAGGCCTGGGAGGCTCAGGGCCGGGCTGGCTTCAGCTCTCGGCCTCTTCGAGGATCTGGCGCTGCAGTTCAATCTGATAGCCCTCCACCATCGTTTCAAGGGAGGCCTCTTCCTCGTCGTCCACCTGCAGGGCCTCCGCCAGGGTGAGATCGGGCACCTGGGCGGTGCCGATCGCGGTGAGGGCAACCCCCAGCGAAGCGCTGTCGCGGTGCCAGATCGAAGCGGCCTCGGCCAGCTTGGTGAGCACCTCGTCGTCCATGGGGTCGCCGCGGCGCTGGGCCAGGGCCACCGCCAGGCGCCGGTCGTCGAACACGGCCGCGGCGGCGAGATGGGCTGCGTGCAGGGCCCCGAGGCTGTAGACGGCCTCGGAGCGCAGGGTGAGCAGGCTCTTGCTGAGGGCCCGCTCCCGCACGCCCTGCCAGGGCGCTGAGGGCAGGCTGTCTTCGCTGGCGCCTGGGGCCTCATCCAGCCCCACCATCGAGGGCAGCTTGGGGTTGGGCGCTCCGGCCAGCAGAGCCGGCTGGCGCTCCAGCGCCAGGATGGGATCGCGCTCTGGATCGAGTCGATCACCGACGCGGCGGAGCCACTGACCCAGTCGTGCGCGCATGCCCATATCCTGTTTTGCCTGCCGCTGCCCCCCACTGTGCCCCTCCTGGGCCGGAAGCGCTCGCCGGGCGGCCCTTCGGGGACCCGCACCCCACAACCGCCAGCAGCTTTGTAACGTGTTGTGAACGAACGCGAAAACGACGCCATGGAGACCCTTTCCCTCAGCCGCCAATTCGCCATGGAGGCCCATGCCCGGGCGATCGATTCCTGCGACAACGTCGAGGAGCTGCGCACCGTGGCCAAGAGCCTGCTCCAGGCCTGGCAGCTGCAGGCCTCAATGAGTGAAGACCTCGTGGCCCAGCTGATGGG